>JBGOTC010000071.1:0-10915 GCA_041476305.1 Terriglobia bacterium | reverse complement strand
GCCGCCCGCTCGAGCATCCCTCCCGAATTCAAATATGCGGATTACGGCTTCCGCCTCGCGCGGTCTTCGACGTAACCCCTTGCCTTGCAAGATGGATTCTCAGGATTGGCTGCGGGATAAACTGGAGCGGGCGATGGGAATCGAACCCACGTCTAGAGCTTGGGAAGCTCCTATTCTACCATTGAACTACGCCCGCTCTTTGGCAACGATAGCACAGCCAATTTGCGCGGACAATGGCCACCTGCTCGGCGGTTCATAAGCGCATCGGCGCGATTCCATGCTAGATTGACGTTTCATTTTCCCCTGGAGGCGAAGTGGCCTACCGCGATTTGCGCGCGTTCATCGAGCGCCTGGAGCGTGAGGGCGAACTGAAGCGCATCCGCGCCGAAGTGGACCCGGTGCTCGAAATCACGGAGATTGCCGACCGGACCTCGCGCGCCGGCGGCCCGGCCCTCCTGTTTGAAAGGCCGCGCGGTTCGCGCGTCCCTCTGCTCATCAACGCGCTCGGCAGCGAGCGGCGCATGAACCTCGCGCTGGAAGTCAATGGCGTGGACGAAATCGCCGAACGCATCCGCGGCATGCTCGATTTCAAATCGCCGCAGGGCGTCTTCGAAAAAATAAAAATGTTGCCGAAGCTTGTGGAACTTGGCTCGTTTTTCCCGAAGACCGTGCGCAGCGGCCCCTGCAAAGAGGTCATCAAGAAAGAATCTCTGTCACTGAACGATTTCCCCATTCTGAAGTGCTGGCCGCAGGACGCCGGACGTTTTATCACCTGGCCGCTGGTCATCACGAAAAACCCGGAGACCGGCAAGCGCAATGTCGGCGTCTATCGCATGCAGGTGTACGACGAACGCACCACCGGCATGCACTGGCAGACGCAGAAGCACGGCGCTGAACATTTCCGCCGCGCGCGCGAGAAAAATCCCGAAGGCCGCATCGAGGTCGCTGTCGCCATCGGAGCGGACCCCGCCACGTGCCTCGCGGGAATTCTGCCTATCCCTCCCGACATGGATGAATTCATGTTCGCCGGATTTTTGCGGCGCGAGCCGGTGGAGATGGCCGCTGCGGAAACGGTGGACCTGGAAGTTCCCGCCAACGCGGAAATTATTCTCGAAGGTCACGTCAACCTGAATGAGATGCGCACCGAAGGCCCCTTCGGCGATCACACCGGCTTCTACTCACTGGAAGGGGAGTACCCGGTCTTCCACATCACCTGCATCACGCATCGCCGCGATCCTATATATATGACCACCATTGTCGGCCCGCCCCCGCAGGAAGATTTCTGGATGGGCCACGCCGTCGAGCGTATTTTTCTCCCGGTCATGAAGATGCAGTACCCGGAAATTGTGGACGTGGCCATGCCCGCCGAGGGCATCTTCCACAACCTGATGATTGTCTCCATCCGGAAATCGTATCCCGGCCACGCGCGCAAGATCATGAACGCCATTTGGTCGCTCGGCCAGGCCATGTTCACCAAGGTGATCGTGGTGGTGGACCACGATGTGAACATTCAGGACTCCCGCGAAGTGGTCTGGAAGACCCTGTGCGCAATTGACCCCCAGCGGGACATCCAATTTGTGCTGGGCCCGGTGGATACCCTCGACCATGCCGCGCGCACTCAGGACTTTGGCTCGAAGATGGGCATCGATGCCACGCGCAAGTGGCCCACCGAGGGGTTCGCCCGCCCCTGGCCCGACGAGATCGTCATGGATGCCTCAATTTCCGAAAAAGTGGATGCCCTTTGGGACAGTTTGGGGCTCCCAAAATACCCCCGTCGCAAAAGTTAACACCCCTCCAACGCAGAATGGCCCTGATGCAATCCTGCATCCTGCCCGCATGAATGGCCCCTCTGCGCGGAGAAGTACCCAAAACTGCCTAAATAGACCCCATATCTATACGACAACTGCCCATTAGGACAGCTTGACACCCACTTCGGCGGATGAGACAACGCCAAGAGGGAAATGTGTCCGTCGAAAAACATATTTTTGGCATGGAAAGTCGAATAGCGGCGAAAAATGGCCTCACGTGCACACACATTAAGCGAATCGCGGGAGGTTATGAGCCTTCGCCAGGCCTCGAACTACTTGGGAGTCTCGGCTGACACGATGTACCGCTACGTGAGCGAGGGCATGGTTCCCGCTTTCAAGCTGGGCAATCGTTGGAAGCTGCGGAAATCGGTTCTGGATCGATGGATGGAACGCAAGATGAGCCAGGGCCGGTCGAGACGTAGAAAGTAAGGTTGCGAAAGGGGCTCGATTGATGTTTGGCGGCAGCAAACAACAGCAAGTAGTCGGCCTCGACATTGGCTCCAGCTCCATCAAGGCTGTTGAGCTGAAGGGCGGGCGCCAGGGAACCGAACTGGTCAGCTATGCCATGGAGCCGCTCGCGCAGGATACCGTGGTGGACGGAGCCATCATGGATGCTCCGCTGGTCGCCTCGGCGATCTCCAATATTTTCGATCGCCAGAAGATCAAGACGAAGAACGTGGCCACCGCCGTTTCCGGCCACTCCGTGATCGTGAAGCGCGTTTCCTTGCCTCTGATGACCGAGGATGAATTGTTTGACCGCATCCAGGCGGAGGCCAGCCAGCACATTCCTTTCGATATCGCCGACGTCAACCTCAGCTACCAGCACCTGGATTCACTGGATTCTCAAATGGACGTGCTGCTGGTGGCGGTGAAGAAAGACAAGATCCTGAATCACACGAACGTGCTCGCGCAGGCCGGCAAGACGCCGCTGGTCGTGGATATTGACGCCTTCGCGCTGCAGAACTGCTTCGAGATGAACTACGATCCCGAACCTTCGCAGACCATGGCGCTCTTGAACGTAGGCGCGAGCGTCATGAACATCAACATCGTGCGCGGCGGAATCCCGCTGTTCACGCGCGACGTCTCCGTGGGCGGAAACCAATACAGCGATGCGCTGCAGAAGGAACTTGACCTCAGCTATGAGGACGCCGAGCGCCTGAAGAAGGGCGAAGCGATTGCCGGCGTCAGCGATGAGCACCGCGGCACCATCCTGCGCTCCGTCTCCGATATTCTGATCCTGGAAATCCAGAAGACCTTTGACTTTTTCCGCGCCACCGCTGCGGGCGAATCCATCCAGCGCATCTACATGGCCGGCGGCACCGCCCGGGTTCCGGGCTTGGTGGACCTGTTGCGCGAAGAGTTTGCGATTCCGGTCGAGGAGATGTACCCGTTCCGGAAAGTGATTATTAATCCGGCGCGGCATAACGAAGACCAAATCCGCGAGATGGCGCCGCGGCTTGCCATCGCCGTCGGCCTGGCTCTGAGGAGTTTCGATCAGCCATGATTCGGATCAACCTGCTTGGTCAATCTCGTCCGAAGGCCCCGCGGCGCACGGTTCCGCTGGAATCCGCGCTGCAGATGCTCTTCCTTTTCCTGGCCATGTTAATCGGCTTTGGCGTCCTGGGCGTGGACTACTGGTCCACCAGCGGCAAGATCACGGACATGCAGAAGGATATTGACCGCCTGCGGCAGCAAAAGGCTCAGCTGGAGCAGATCAAGCAGCAGGTGGAAGCCTTCGACAAGCAGAAGAACCTTCTGCAACAGCGCATCAACGTCATCGAGGATTTGCAGCGCGGCCGCACCGGCGGGCAGGAATTGCTCGACGCCGTGGCGAATACCGTCAGCCGCACGGACACTCTCTGGCTGACGTCACTTTCGCGCAAGGGCAATTCCCTCACCATTATCGGGACCGCCGGCTCCATCAACGCCGTGGCCGAATACATCACCCAGCTCAAGCGCTCCGGTTTCTTCCAGAAGGTCGAAATCAAGGATGCGAGGCAGAACGAAGATCCGAACGTGCAATTGTTTGAGTTTACGTTATTTGCCGATTTTGCGCCGCCGCAGAACAAAGCGGTGGTGACGCCACAGCCCGCGCCGCAGCCTGCTGCGCCGCCGAGGAAGGGGTAACGACGATGGCCATCTCCTTCCGTGAAATGCCATGGTATGTGCAGCTGTTGATTTTCTTTGCCCTGGCCGTGGTGATTTTCGCCCTGGGCGAATGGGTGCCCTATTCACCGGTCGCGGGCGCGCGCACGCAGCTCGCTCAGTTGACGCAGGACCGGCAGACGCTCTCCCAGGAAGTCACTTCGCTCGATGTCTATCGCCGCCGCTATTCGGAATTCAAGGCGGATACGGAAGCCCTGCAAAAGCAGCTGGACACTCTGCAGGCCATCGTCCCCGAAGAAAAAGACCTGGACGAATTTATCCGCATGGTGCAGGGCGCGGCGCAGGCCGCCGGAGTGGAAATCCGGCACATGACGGCGGGCGCCGTGACGCCCAAGGATTTTCACTATGAAATGCCGTTTGACCTGGAGATGGACGGCCCGTATTTCAACATGATGGATTTCTTCACCCGGGTAAGCCGCCTCTCGAGAATTATCAATGTCGGCGACATGTCCATCGGCGGTCTGCCGCGCGGCTCAAAGACGAAGATTCCTGAGCGGCCAAACACCAGCGTGGTGGGCAAGCTTACTTTGACCACTTATTTCACGAAACCGGGCGACCAGACTCCCTTGGGCGGAAAAACGCCTGCGGTGAAACACTAATTATGGCTCTGACCATGAGACGCGAACTAAAACTGGCGATTGGATTGGCGCTGATGCTGGCCGGCACCGGCATGCTCCGCGCCCAGGTAAATCCCACGACCCCGATCAACGCGGCTCGCAATACGGCGCAGCAAGTGAAGCCGCCTGCTCAGACTCCGCCGCCTCCGGCCACGAAGACTCCGCAGGGCACAAAGCCGGCCACGCCGCCGGCTACGAATCCCGCCCCAGCTATAAAGCAGACGACGCCTGCTCCGAAGCAGGCAGCCAATTCGCCCGCGAACCAGACGGCGAAGCCCCCGGTTACGAAGCCACCGGCAACGAAGCCGCCGGCTGCAAATCCGCAGACCGCGAAGACGCCTGCCACGAAGCCTCCAGCATCGAACGCCGCGTCGAATCCGCTGGCGGCCAAGCCACCGGCAACGAAACCGCCAGCAACGCAGGCGCAAGCGCCGCCAAAGACTGTTCCGCCGAAGCCTGCGGCCAAGACTGCGCCGCCTCCGGCGAAGGATGCGACCACCAAGGCTCCTCCGGCGAAGGCCGCGGCAAAGCCCGCGCCGCAGACCGCCAAGCCTCCGGTTGCCGCGCATGCTGCGCCCGCGCCGGCTCGGCGCGATCCCTTCGTCACTTTGATTGGCAAGGAGACCGGTGGAGCGTCAGGCCCCGCCATCAAACTGCCTCCGGGAATCGGCGGCCTGCAAGTCCACACACTTATTCTTCAAGGGATCGTCAGCGGCCCGACGGGAATGATCGCCGTCGTTGCCAATCCCCAACGCAGCGTTTATTTCCTCCACGTCGGCGACAAACTTTTTGACGGCAGCGTGGAACACATTGAGATTGGTGCGGTTACGTTCCATGAGACCGGCAAAGACGCTTTCGGTAAGCCGCTGGAACGCGAAGTTGTCCGGAGATTGAATTCCAGTTCAGGAGAACAGCCATGAAGACGAAATGGCCGGCCATCGGGCTCGCCTGCGTCCTGCTGACGGGGACATCCTATGCGTCTGCGACCCAGTCGCAGCCTCAGCCGCCTCCGCCGCAACAGGGCAGCGCGCCACAACCCACTGCCACGTCCGCTGGCTCCCCTGCTGCGGTCGCGCCTCAAGGCGCGCCGCGTTACTCCGGCGAGCCGATTCGCGTGAATTTCAAGGACGTGGACCTGCAGGATTTCTTCCGCCTGATTCACGAGGTCAGCGGTCTCAACGTTGTACTGGATCCCGCCGTCAAGGGGAATCTGACCCTGGTGATGGATGACGTGCCGTGGGACCAGGTGCTGGATATCGTGCTGAAGAACAACAGCCTCGAAAAGGAACTTGATGGAAATGTTCTCAGGATTGCGACTCAGGCCACTCTCAAATCCGAAGCGGAAATCCGCGCTTCCGTCCTCCAGGCCCGGGAAGAATCTGTCGAGCCCGTCACGGTTACCCGCCGCCTGAGCTATGCCAAGGCTTCCTCGCAGGGTGGCCAAGCCGGTGGCGCCGGCCGAGCACAGCAAGGCAAGGGCATGGACGAATTGATTCGGCCCTTTTTGTCCAAGCGCGGAAGCGTGTTTGGCGACATGCGAACGAATACTTTGATCGTCCGCGACATCCCCACCGTCATTCCCAGAATTGATGAGCTCATCCGTCAGTTGGATCGCAAATCGCAGCAAGTGGAAATCGAAGCGCGCGTGGTTCTGGCTTCCCGCTCGTTTGCGCAGGACCTCGGCACGCAGTTCGCCTTCCAGTCCACTGCCGGTAACTCGATTATTGGCGGGTTGCAGTCGCTGTTGACAGGAAGCACTTCCAGTTCCGGTTCTGGCGGCGGCAGCGGTGGCAGTGGTTCGACGCCGACCGGCCCGGGGGCTTTTACTTTGCCGCTCAACACGAATCTGCCGGCAATTGGTCCGACCAGCGGAATCCTTTATTCCTTCAAGTCCACAAACTTCGCTCTGGATTTCGCGATTACCGCTATGGAATCCAAGGGCGTCGGCAAGTTGATTTCATCGCCCAAGGTGGTCACGCAGAACAACGCCGAAGGAATCGTGCAACAAGGTACGCAGATTCCTATCCAGACCAACATCAACAACACCATTTCCACGCAGTACGTGAACGCCGTGCTGCAATTGAAGGTGACTCCGCAAATCACCGCGGACGGCACCATCTTCATGATCGTTCACCTGGAGAACACTCAGATTGACGCGGGCATCCCGGCCATCCTGGGTCAGCCGGCCCTCGCCACCCAGTCCGTGGATAACTCCGTGATCGCGCGCGATGGTGAAACCATCATGCTCGGCGGCGTCATGGTCAATTCTCAAGCCACCACGGTGAATGAGGTTCCCTTGATCGGCAGCATCCCCCTCATCGGCAACCTCTTCAAGCGGCGCCTGGTGAAGGTGGATACCCAGCAGCTCTTCTTCTTCCTGACTCCTCGGGTATCTCAGGACTAGTCAGACAACTCAATCCGGTGCAGAATCTAGAAAGGGAGGAGACGACGGTCTCCTCCCTTCCATTTATGCCCCAGGAGTTCCGCAATCGTTTGCGAGGTCTGCAACGCCGGCTGGCCCAATCCGGCGCCGGAGCAATCGTCGTCTCTCACCTCCCTAATGTCTACTACCTTTCCGGCTTCACAGGTTCCTCGGGCGCACTCGTTGTGGAGCAACGAAGCGCCACGCTCTTCACAGATGGCCGCTATTCCGTCCAGGCGCGCGAGCAACTGCGTTCATCCGGGGTGAAGCCTCGCATTACACAGAGTCAGCCCCTCGAGGCTGCTGGATCGTTCTTGAGAGGGTTAAAACACGGAACGAAGCGCCGCACGGCGGTCCTGGATCCCAACCACATCACATTGGCGGGGCGGGGCGTTCTAAACCGCGCCGCTGGCGTCCGCGTCAGGTGGATATCTTCTCCCGGCTGGGTGGAGGAGATGCGCGCCATCAAGTCGCCCACAGAAATCGCGCTGATTCGGGCGGCCGCGCGCCTCATTTCCAAAGTTTTCGAGGAGATCGTGAAGATCATCCGGCCAGGAGTCATGGAGCTGGATCTGGCAGCCGAAGTGGACTACCGCATGAGGAAGCTGGGCGCTTCGGGCCCGTCTTTTGAGACGATTATCGCCTCTGGGCGCCGCTCCGCCCTCCCCCACGCCCAACCTACCACTAAACGCCTGCGCCAAAATGAGTTGGTGGTGCTCGACATGGGTGCTATACTTGGTCACTACTGTTCAGACTTAACCCGTACAATCTACCTCGGTTGTGCCCCGAGGCGCGTCAAACAATGGCATAAAGCCGTCCTGGAGGCACAGAAGGCTGCCCAGGAGGTCTTGGCGGGGCCGCATGAGGCAGGTGAGCCGGACGACGCGGCCCGGCGAGTGCTTGATTCCTTCGGTTTGGGCAGGTATTTCGTTCACAGTACCGGGCACGGCCTGGGGCTCGAAATTCACGAGGAACCCCGGCTGGCCAAGGGCAGGAAGCAACTCCTGATGCCCGGAATGGTCGTAACAGTCGAACCCGGGGTCTATGTGGAGGGGGTCGGCGGCATAAGGATTGAAGACGATGTTGCGATCCACGCCTGCCGCATCGAGGTCCTGACCACAGCTCCCCGAGAGCTTCTCGAACTCTAATACTCTATGGCGCCGAAGAAGAAAAACTCCAACCAGACCCAGGGCGGCATCCCAGGACTCGATTTGTCCGAAATCGAGCGCGTCCTCGCCTTTATGAAGGACAACAACCTCGAACAATTTGAGTTTTCGCGCGGCGACCTGAAAATCGCGCTCACTCGCGCCGGTGCGGGCGGCCCGGCGTCCGGCTCGCGCAAGGGAAACCCGACTGCCGCGCCGGCATCTTCGGGGGCCTCCGCTCCGGAGGCCGGCGGTTCCGCCTCCGCGCCCCCTGCCGCTGTTGCCGAAGATCAGCACATCATTAAGTCGCCCATTGTCGGCACTTTTTTCACTGCGGCGGGCCCCGAGTCCGCGCCTTTTGTAAAGCCCGGCGACCATGTGAAACCCGGGCAAGTCATTTGCATTGTTGAAGCGATGAAGCTGATGAACGAAATTGAATCGGACGTCAGCGGAGTTGTCGTCCGCGCGCTGGTGGAAAACGCTCAGCCGGTGGAATACGGCCAGCCGCTCTTCGCGATTCGTCCGGACGGGAAGAAGTAGGCGGCTCGCCCGGCCTCGCCCCATGTTCCGCAAAATCCTGATAGCCAATCGCGGTGAAATTGCCTTGCGCGTGATTTGCGCCTGCAAGGAACTCGGAATTCCCACCGTAGCCGTCTACAGCGAAGCGGACCGCAACTCGCTCCATGTGCGCTTCGCCGATGAGGCGGTCTGCATCGGCCCGCCGCGCAGCAGCGAAAGTTATCTGAATATCCCCCACGTCATCAGCGCCGCGGAAATCACAAATGTTGATGCCATTCACCCCGGCTACGGCTTTCTTTCTGAGAACGCCAACTTTGCCGAAGTTTGTGAGGCCTCGCACATTACCCTCATTGGCCCGCGGCCCGAACTGATTCGTCTGATGGGCGAAAAGGAGCGCGCGCGCCGCGAAATCGCGGCCGCCGGATTGCCCGTGGTCCCTGGAAGCGACGGCATCGTGGAAAATGAAGCGGAGGCCGCCAAGGCCGCGAAGCGCGTCGGCTATCCGCTCATCATCAAGGCTTCCGCCGGCGGAGGCGGGCGCGGAATGCGCGTGGTCCGCAAACTTTCCGAGCTCGGCCTGGCGTTTGATGCGGCGCGCAACGAAGCGCAACAGGCTTTTGGCACGCCCGATGTTTATCTTGAAAAATTTCTCGAGCGACCGCGCCACATTGAATTTCAAGTCCTCGGTGACAAACACGGCAATGTGCTGCACCTCGGCGAGCGCGAGTGCAGCATCCAGCGACGCCACCAGAAACTGATCGAGGAATCGCCCTCACCCGTTGTGGATGAAGCCACGCGCAGCGACCTGGGCGGCAAGGTCGTCGCCGCGCTCAAGAAAATCGGCTATACCAACGCGGGCACCGTGGAATTCCTGCGCGATGAAGACGGCAGCTTCTATTTCATCGAAATGAACACTCGCATCCAGGTGGAGCACCCCGTCACAGAAATGGTCACGAACGTTGACCTCATCAAGTCACAGATCCGCCTGGCTGCCGGTGAACTCCTCCATGACGCCGTGGGCCCCGTGGAATTTCGCGGCCACAGCATGGAGTGCCGCATCAACGCCGAAGATCCCGAAACTTTTGTTCCTTCCGCGGGACGCATCACCACATTTCACATTCCCTCGGGCACCGGGGTCCGCGTGGATACCGCCGTCTATGCCGATAGTGTGATTCCGCCCTATTACGATTCGCTCATCGCCAAGCTCATCACCCGCGGACGCGACCGCGCCGAAGCCCTCGCGCGCATGCGCCGCGCGCTTGACATGTTTATCGTCGAAGGCATCAAGACCTCTATCCCTTTGCACCGTCGGATTCTGGCGAACGCGGATTTCCAGGCTGGAAATCTCGACACGCATTTCCTGGAAGGTTCGGGCCTTGCTCCGGCGCCAAACGCCAAATGAAGACTGTCTTCCCTCGGCTCTACGCGATCATGGACGCCACGTTGCTCTCCGCATTGCCCGCCGTATCAGATCCCGCGTTTGCCGGGTCGCTTGCCGCAGCGGGAATCGAGCTCATCCAGTACCGCAACAAGAACACATCCTCACGCGCACTTTACGAAAACTCGCTGCGCATCGCGCAAGCCCTCTCTAAATCCAATGCGCGCTTCATTGTGAATGACCGCCCCGATATCGCGCTCCTCGCCGGCGCCGGCGGCGTCCACGTCGGCCAGGAAGATTTGCGCGTCGAGGACGCGCGCGCCGCTTGTGGCGCGGGCGCTTCGCGCGCCCAAGGCAACTCAGGATTCTGGGTGGGCATCTCCACACATACGCTCGACCAGGTTCGCGAAGCGGATCGCACTTCCGCGGACTACGTCGCCGTTGGTCCGATTTTTTCTACGCGCACCAAGGAGAGACCTGATGCCCTCGTGGGGGTCGAGTTTATTCGCCGGGCAAGAGCGCTCACAAAGAAGCCCCTCGTCGCCATCGGCGGTATTACAGTGGAGCGGGTCGCGGAGGTCTTTCAGGCGGGCGCGGACTCCGTTGCCGTGGCGCGCGACTTGATTTGCGCCAAAGATCCTTCCGCGCGCGCGCGTGAATACCTCGCGACTGCGGTTGAATGTTTCCCGGCGCGCCGGGCGGAGGTCTAGGGGACGACATGAAGCTGGCCCTACTGATCACGATGGGCATCGTGGAGGCCGCGTTTATTGTCTACTGGGTGGCCGCGTCGCGAAAGTCGCGCCCCGACTATTCCGCGAGCAAAGGCTTCCATTTTTGGATTCGAGCTCTGCTCGGCTTCG
>JBGOTC010000070.1:0-11097 GCA_041476305.1 Terriglobia bacterium | reverse complement strand
TGTTAAGCGTGGCTGCGGCGTTCGATCCTCCGCCACCGGAAAAATTCAATGTCATGCCGCTTGCTGGACACCCGCCGTAATCCTTCGTGGCATAAACTGCGTTTACAGTCCCTTTGTTCCACGTCGGATCCACCCCGATGTAAATGCACCCCGTACCGCGGCATCCGAACTGGGAAGTCGAACCTGTCCCACTCCATGCCCAAGTCCACGGAAGCGTCGTGTAGGGCCAGACAACTCCCCCCTTGAGGAAGTACTTGTCGCCCGCGACAGGAACCTGCGCGGCACAGGTACCGCTGCAGCCGGACATTCCGGGAGCGTTCTTCCAAGGGCCGATTGTCCCACTGACGAATGTCTTGCTTGTTCCTGACCACGCATCATTCCCGTTTTCATAGTCGATATAGCAAGTGGAACAGGAATTCGCGCGGGCGGCGCCAGCCAGCAAGAAACAGCCCGCAAACAGAACAAAACAAATGACTTTCCTCATTGCTCGCATCTCCAGAAACCCCAATTGTCTCTGGATCCAATATAGGCGGTTCGGAACATGGCAGAAACTGACCCGAAGGTCAGTTGCAGTACAGGGGTTCGCGTCAATCAAGAGTGACACCTGGCCGCCGAAATTCGCACCAAATCTTCGACAATGCGCTCCGCGGCCTTTCCGTCCCATCTGGGGGGAATTCGGGTACGAGTTTTCCGCGCAAGCTGCCTCGAGATGGCCTTCTGGATTCCCTTCGGCGAAGTACCTGCAATGACGTTTGTGCCTTGCTTCACAGTGATTGGCCGCTCGGTATTCTCGCGGACCGTCACGCAAGGGACTTTCAAGCACGTCGTTTCTTCCTGGATTCCGCCCGAATCGGTCACCACCAGGCTTGCGTGCTTCATGAGACAGAGAAAATCGAGATAGCCGAGCGGCTCGATCAAGATGACTCCGTGGCTCCGCGATTCCCTATGGTGCTCATTTCCGTTGGGACCTGTCTCACCATCAGAAAAGTAGCCTTCCAGCCCGAACTCTTGGATGCGTTTTCTCGTCCGCGGGTGAACCGGGCAAATAATCGGCCACTTTCGAGAAAGGCCTTCAAGCCCCTCAAGAATGTTCTGAAACGAAGCGCGGTCATCGACGTTTCCTGGACGATGGAGCGTCAAGAGCGCATAAGGAACTGATTCGGCATCCGAACGATCGCCGTTCATGGAGGCCTGTAATCCAAGTTTCTTCAGGATCAGAGATTTCTCCGCCTTTTCGCGAAACGCGATGAGTGAATCAATCATTGTGTTGCCGACAAAACGGACCCGGTCTTTCGGGATTCCCTCTCGCTCAAGATTATTTAGGCCGCTCTCCTCAGTCACAAAGAGAACGTCGGAGAGATGGTCCGTCAGAATGCGATTAATCTCCTCGGGCATCGTGCGGTCAAAAGAACGCAGACCTGCCTCGACATGGACGATCAATGGCCTTGGCGTGTGAGAGTCAAACGAGGCTTTTGCAGTGACCAGGGCGCAGGCCAGGGTTGAGTTCACGTCACCCACAACAATCACCACGTCCGGCCGCTCCCGAAGCAAGACTTCCTCGAACCGCTTCATGACTTCGGCGGTCTGCGACGCGTGAGAGCCGGATCCAACGCCAAGGTGCGCGTCGGGCAACGGAAGATTCAAATCCGCGAAGAATGAATCCGACATTGCCTGGTCATAGTGCTGGCCGGTATGTACGAGAAAGTGTTGGATCTGTTTGGAAATCCCGCCGACCTGCCGCCGGGCCGAATTTCTTCCGGCCTTTTCGTTATGGCGCCCGATGGCCGCAATGATTGGCGCGGCCTTCATGAAATTGGGCCTGGCGCCGACGATGCTCATGATTTTCATGTCCGTGGCCAATGAGTGTTATGCCAAAGGTCGAATCAAGTTGACAGAAATTGCCTTGGGGAAACCTTGCACTTGCGAAACGATCACGGGGCGTAGCGTGGGAAGGTGTGCTATTGAAGGCCCTGGTTCCCGAAAGAATATAGCAGCCAGCCGAGCTCGTAGGGGCGACATTCATCACGAAGAAGAAGATTGGTGTGTGATGTGCCGTCCTCGCGACCGCTCAAGATCGCATAAGCAGTGTGAAAATATTTCTTGTAGTCCTTCCGGTGGATGCATCGCCAAATCACTCCCGAACTCGCATCTCGCATGTCTTGATCCAGTTCATTGTCGCCATTGACCCACTGAAGGCCCTTTTGAATCCATGGTCCAAAATCGGAGTCCAACACTTCACCCAGCGCAAGCAAACCCATTGGCGCCATTCCATGCTGATGCACCGAATAAACGGGATACCGGCCGACAACGCGACCGGTGGAGGAATCGTAATGCCACCACCACTGGCCTTGGGAACCTTGAACCTGGCAGATGGTCAGCGCGCAATCGAGGGCTCTGTCCGTGGCTTTCTCCAGTGGAAATGCCTGCGAAGCTTTGGCCATCGCATAGATGGGATAGATCTGATCCGCGAAGCTCCCGATATGCCCGCGAATCACCCCGGAGACATTTCCGTTGCGGGAGCTGTGGCCGAAAATTCCCTTCTCGCCCTGATTGCCGATCAAAAGTTGATAGGCTTCGATGGCGGCGTCGGTCAAATTCGAAAGGCGGCCGCTCTCCGCCAACGCATGGTGGGAAAGGCCGGCGAGAAACCAGGACAGCTCCATCGTTTTTCGTTCGCGCGTCCGGCCGAGCACGTGCTTTACGTTGAATCGATCAACCACAGCTTCAAGTTGGCTCGGATAAACCACGGCGCAGAGCCACATCAGCAGGCCGATATCGCCGATGTTATCAACCCATCTGGAATCCTTTACCAGCGCCCCGAAAATTGCCTGCGTGTCGAAAGGTGAGGGGATGCCGGCAGATTCGAGCTGGTGCAAGCCCAACAGAGTCATCGCCGTATAGCGCGGCGACAACCCTTCCATTCTCAAATTCGCGCCATCTCGTTGGACCCGGTGACAAAACAATTGTGAATTCTTGTCGAACATCGGAGCCAGGCCGCGCAGGGCAAGCCCGTTCAGGTGATGGATGTTCGCGGGATCGTCGGAAGTAATGGGCGGATGTTGATGCCCGTTCGTTACTGTGCTGTTTTGTGACATTCTTGCTCCATGATTCTCACAATGTGGTCGACAATGCTTCCGAGCGCGGGGCGTTTGAATCCGTTCGTGGGCGCATCATGATTCCTGCGGGTCAATGCGATCCTGGTATAAACGTGGCCGACATTTTCAATGAGGATGAGCCGGCCCTCACGAGCCAGGTAGCGATCCACGGATCCAATTTTGCCGCGGAAGATGCTGTACACCGGAACGCCAAGCGCGGCGGCCTCGCGATTCATCGTGCCTCCGCCGCTGACCACCAGATCCGAATACCAAATCAGGTTCAGCCCGTCCACGACCTGCGGCGGAACAACCAGTTTTCCACTGGCGAACAACTCCGGCCAGGATTTGCGGATGTGCGCCTCCTGTTTTCCGTTCCGAGGCAGCAGAATCACTTTTGCGTTCGGGTGCGCTTGCAACCGGCGAATGACGGAAAGGAATAACCTTTCGCTCTCAGGATTGTGGTAATGCGCCTCATCAGCGGCAGGCCGCAGAGTCACAACCAAATCCGTTTCCTTGATCCCCAGCACTTTCAAGATGGAGGGATCCGGTTTGAATTTGGGGATGTAAACATCCTCTTTGATCCCCGGATAACCCAGCATGCGCTTTTGGTCCAGATTCCAGGCGCGGCCGGAAATCACATCCGGATGCAGGAGCCATCTCGGGTGCACAAATGCCCAGCCCTTTGCATGTTCGTAGTCGCTGATCATCAGAGAAGGGACTCCCAGTAGCGTCGCAATCAAGAGTTGTGCGCGAGACCCGTGCGACAACGCCAGGGCCGGCCGCTGAGCCAGGACGAACGGCGCCATATGCATGGCCCGCATGCACAATCCGATCAGTTTCCGAATACGCAGCGCACCGCTGTGGTGGCCCACCATCTTGCAGTCCAACTGAAATAGTTCGACAAGTTCCTTGACCTGAAAACAGTCGCGCCCCGTGAGCACGATTTGGTAGCCGCGTTTCCGGAGCTCCTCCACAATCGGAAGGAAGAACGGGACATGCGGTGAATTATCCAAATCGATCCAGATCTTCCCCTTCGGGGCAGTGATTGGGACTTGTGCATTCATTGTGGGTGTACCTTCGCGAGTCCGCAGGCCATCACTGGCCTGACTGGCACGGGCAGATTCAACTGTCGATTCGAGTCGAGGCGGGAGTTGATCTAACTTGGGATGGTGCTGTACTGAGATTTTGGCGGCTTGGTGAATTCTTCGCGCTCTTGAGTGGCCCGTCCAGGTGAACAGAACTTCGCCACAGAATCAACAACGCAACGCTGCTGGTCGGAAGTCAAAAACGGACACATGGGGAGAGATAGAATTTCAGATGCAGCCCTTTCGGTTACCGGGAAATCGCCCTGCTTATATCCAAAGTTTTCATAGGCCTTCTGAAGATGGAGCGGGATGGGATAGTGGATCCCCGTTCCAATTCCTGCCGCTGCAAGGTGTTTCTGCAAGCCCTCGCGATCCTGCACGCGAATCACGTACAGATGATAAACGGAGCGAGACCATTCAGGTTGGAAAGGCAAGATGGCGCCGTCGACTCCTGAAAACATTTCGAAATATCGCTCCGCGGCGTCCTGGCGCTTGCGGTTCCATTCCGCAAGATAACGCAGCTTCACGCCCAGGATCCCAGCCTGTACGGCGTCCAACCGGCAGTTATAACCTTCCACATCGTGAAAATATTTCTTGGATTGTCCATGGTCCCGGATCACCTGGATTTTCCGCGCGATTCTTTCGTCATTTGTCGTGACGGCACCGGCTTCGCCGCACGCGCCGAGATTCTTGCCCGGATAGAAGCTGAATGCACCGGCGTGACCCATGGACCCGGCTTTTCTCCAGCGATTCTCCTTCAATGAGAAGTATTCAGCGCCGTGGGCTTGGCACGCGTCTTCGACCACGATCAGCTTATAGCGCCTCGCCAGCTCAAGAATCTGGTCCATGTCCGCCATCTGGCCGTAGATATGGACTGGAACAACAGCCGTGACCGGCGCGCGCAACCTGCGATGGAATGGCCTTCCCGTCTCACGATCAAGGACGCACTCTTTTTCGAGATACTCCCGGAGCTTGGCCGCGTCCATCGCGTATGTGCGCTCATCAATATCCACGAAATCAGGCCGCGCCCCCGCCTGGGAGATAGCTTCCGTGGTGGCGATAAAC
The DNA here is from genome assembly GCA_041476305.1 of Terriglobia bacterium. GTDB lineage: Bacteria > Acidobacteriota > Terriglobia > Acidiferrales > UBA7541 > DASTCZ01. Next base: position 5,852 of record JBGOTC010000070.1, on the reverse strand, counting down.
GTGTGAGGAACAGTGACGACGATGTCGCCGGATTGCACGCCTGCGGCCATCAGTGCAAACCTTACCGCGTCCGTGCCATTCGCCACCCCGATGCAATGAGCCGCATCGCAGAAGCGCGCAAAATCCTGTTCGAATTCCGCTACCATCGGTCCGCCAATGAAACCCGCGGTCCGCAGCGCTTTCTCGAACACAGGGATTAGCTCAGGCTCAAGCTCTTGATGAAGGCGGGCAAGATCTAGAAATGGGATGTTGGTTTTGGGGTTCATAATGCAATCCTCGACTCTTCCTTGACGTAACGCAGAACCTTCGCCGGGTTCCCCGCCACAATCGCGTTCGCGGGCACATCCTTTGTGACTACGCTGCCGGCACCCACGATTGCGTTTTCTCCGATCGTGAGATTGGCGAGAATAGTGGATCCGGAGCCGATGGAAGCGCCCTTCCTTACCAGTGTGCGCTCCACCTTCCAATCCTTCTCCGTTTGAAGTTCACCGCCCGCCGCCGTTGCGCGGGGATACGAATCATTGATAAACGTCACGCTGTGACCGATGAAGACGCCATCTTCAATGGTCACGCCTTCGCAAATGAACGTGTGGCTTGATACCTTGCAGTTCTTTCCCACGCTCGCGTTCTTCTGAATCTCCACGAAAGCGCCGATTTTTGTGTTGTCCCCAACCTCGCATCCATAAAGGTTGATAAACTTCGACAACTGCACATCTTTGCCGAGCTTGACGCCCGGACCGATGCTTACGAACTCATTCATAGCTGGATGATCTTGCCCTTCTGCTCGAGAGACCGGTCGGCGGCTTCCAGGACCTTGACCACACGCAAGCCGGCGACGCCGTCATTGAAAGGCGTCTTGTTGTTCAGGATGCAATCGGCGAAATACGCAGCCTCGACACGGAGGGCTTCCACTTGCTCCACCCGCGGCGCCCACATGTCTCCGGAGCGATAGCTGACCAGCAGTTGATAAACGCCTTCCCCAGTGGACATCTGCACGCCCTTGTCATACACCTTGATCTTTTCGTCGGCTTCCAGGTCGTTCCACACCAACATTTTCTTTTCGCCACCGATGAGGGTCGTTCGCACCTTCACAGGTGAGAGCCAATTCACGTTGATGTGCCCAATGATGTTGTTTGGGTAGAACACGTTGATGAAGGCGATATCCGCGACGCCGTTCAAATGCCGCTCGCCCGTCGCGACCACCGCTTCCGGTTTTTCTTTAATCAAATAGTCCATGATCGAGAGGTCATGGGGAGCCAGGTCCCAAATCACGTTCACATCGTGTTGGAACAGACCCAGGTTCACCCTCGTCGAGTCGTAGTAGTAGAGACTTCCCAGCGTCCCGTCATCGATCATTTCCTTGATACGTTTCACCGCTCCCGTAAACAGGAAGGTGTGGTCAACCATGATCTTCAAGTTTTTTCGATCCGCGAGCTCGATCAATTCCTCGGCTTGAGCCGTCGTGCAAGTGAAGGGCTTCTCCACGAATACATGCTTGCCATTTTCCAGCGCTGTTTTCGCCAGCTCATAATGGGTCCATACCGGAGTGACCACGGCGATGGCGTCGATATCTGTGGCCCGCAAAATCTCCTGTGCGTCATCCGTAACATGCATCCCGGGGTAGGCCTGCTGGATCCTCTTCAGTGACTGTGGGCTCTTGTCGCAGATCGCCGCCACGCAGGTGTGCTCCTGCCCATGGAAATTCCTGACGATGTTCGGACCCCAATAGCCGTATCCGATGACGCCAATGCGCAGCATGTTCCTGCCGGCTTGGGGATTCATCGTTATCTTCTTCGAAGTTCTGATGACTACATCGGTGGCCATCTGTTTTTCACCTTGACTTCGAGTTCGGCGCGCGGGGATTCACGACGGTTGCCGCGGCTGGACGAGAGCACACGACAATTCTGGACAGCGACCTATTTCAAGAAGCAGAGTCGAATACGCATTTCACCTGGCGCGGCAGTGGTCAGGCGGCCCATCTCATCAATATGCACCATCGCCTGACATGACCGCGCGCGGAGTCTTCAGGAGAATCTTGGCATCCAGCAACGGCGACCAGTTCTTAGAGTACCGCAGGTCCAGTCGGACCATTTCATCAAACGTGGTCCGGCTGCGGCCATGCACTTGCCAAAGACCTGTGATCCCGGGCTTGGATTCGAGCACCCTTCGGCGATGCCAGAGGTCATACGATTCGATTTCATAAGGAATCGGTGGCCGCGGACCCACCAAAGACATCTCGCCCTTCAAGACATTCCAGAATTGTGGAATCTCATCCAGGCTCGAACGGCGCATGATCTTGCCAATCCAGGTGACCCGCGGATCATTCGTGATCTTGTAGACGGGGGCGTCTTTCCCTTCAGGATTTGCCGCGGCCACATTTCCTGCAATGAAATCCTTGATGTAGTCCTTGTGTATCTCCGCATCATTTGAAACGTACATCGAGCGGAATTTGAGAAACTGGAATGGGATCCCATATTGCCCGACACGTTTCTGCCGGAAGAAGACCGGGCCTTTCGAGGTGAGCTTGATGAGCGCCGCAAGACTCAGAAAGAGCGGGGACGACAATAGAATCGCGATGGAACTCCCGACGATGTCCATGGCCCGCTTCAGGAGCAGCGAAAGCCGCTTCGCCTTTTCCGCTTCGAACAAGTCCGGATAGAGCGCGGGGTCCAGGGAGCGGCCATGCCCATTGCCATTCCCATTCGCACCCCATCCTTCCGGGAAGGCGTAGAAAGAAACCAATAACTTGCTGAATTCAATCGCGTGAATTGAATTCTGGATCGCCGCCGCTACTTTCGCCTGAATTACATTGATCGCCAGATTGATGTCGGCTTGCCCCAGCTCCGTAAAGACGACTCCTAATACTGAATCTGTTTCGAACCAGCCGACCAAATCGGTTTCACGGACTCCGCTGCAGAGCAGGTTGGAGAGGTGCGACAATACGGCGGGGTAGTTCTTCTGTTCCCCCAAGCCCTTGCCGTCCACAAGCATCAGGAGCAGATGTTTCTTGGATCGCTCCGATCTCTTCCGTTCCCGGCACAGCATTCGCCTGAAATGCTCTTCAGGAAGCAAAGCACCGGTATTGTGCTGAACGGAGTGCCCGTTGTTTCCATTGTCCCCGTTCTTGCTGGTCCCGTTGACTTTGTTTAGCATTGGCGTCGGTGCTTTGGTCAAATCAAGAACTCCCTTTTTCAACATTCACCACTCGCTTCCTCACCATCGGACCCCTGAACCATTCCTCAATAGACCGCCAGTTGGACCTGTCGGGGCCGGCCATATGCATTCGCCGGTCGCGTCGCTTCGTTGGGGCGAAGGGGCGTCACAAGAGCTGAATCAATCTCCACTGCGACAGAGCGCTGCAACAGCGTGACCGACACAATCAACCGATGACTTCCTCTGAATTCCGCGAGAATTCCTTCTACGCCTCGCAAGGGACCCGACTCGATGCGGACCTTGTCACCTGCTTGCAGGAATGGCCATGGGTGATTTGGCATCCCGGACGCGACGAGCGTTTGAATCGCGGAGATTTCGTGATCCTCAATGGCTACCGGCTGCCGGTTGTACCCCACAACCTGAATCACTCCCGGTGTTTTCAGGATCGGCAATCGATCAAGCGGATTAAACCTGCAGAAGAGATACCCGGGGAAAAGTGGAAGCTCGACTTCTTTCACGCGATCAGACCAGCGCTTCCGGCACTTGTGGAGAGGCAGAAAGGATTCGTAGCCTTTTCCGCCAAGAAAATCAGCGACGCCCTTTTCATGCAGCGTTCGGACTTGCAGCGCGAACCAGGGATACAGGCCTTGGCTCTCGTCAGCGCTTGAGGATTCCAGTAGGGTCTCGGGGCTCAATTTTGTGTGACCTTTCTGTTCACTCTGCGCAAGCTACCGCCGTCAGACTCCCATCCTGATGGACCATTTACTGCGCTTCGACACGACCATCCATGATTCAAGAAGAGCACACCTGATGCCATTAACCGGCCTTTTGGCCCGATTTTGGGGAAGATACGGTTTTTGGTATCTGATTGAAAAAGTGGGACTTACTGAACCTAGACAGTGCCTGGGAGGCCGAAGTCTACAAATGTTCTCTTTTGTGTATGAACATTACTATCCCGAAGTTGTAATTGTTTTCAGGGCATGGATTCCGACGCTTCCCGCCTCTCAACCGGACGTCACAGGGGGATTTGGGCCCAAAGCGGGGGAAATGCCATGTGACGCCGAATTGGCCCCGGAAACTCCAGTTTGAATTGAGTATGCGGTGAGCTATGCAATGGGCTTCAGACCAGGGCTACTCGCCGGGGCCGCTTACGCTTCCATTCGTAATCATGCCGCACGTGATCTTTGTGCTTCTTGATCTGTCCGTCGAGCTCAGAAAAGGCGGTTTTCAAGCTTCCACGAATGTCGGATCCGATGCCGACACAATGCAGAGTACCGGTGGGGAGTTTGAGGTTGAGCGTGAAGTTGTATTCTTCCTTTCGAGCTTGCTTGGCCAACGTGGCATGGAGCTGCACCAAATCCGGCGAATAACTTTTCAGAAGTTTCTCCAATTTCGTCAGGTGGGGCTTGATGCCGGTCTGAACAGGCTCTCGCAATTCCACATTCTTGTAGCTCATCGAGAATTTCATCAGGTCACCCTTAGGAGGAGGAGGTTCATGCTGGAACCCATGCAGCATCGAAGTACCGGTCATCGCGGTCAGCCATCAGACTCTTTGAGCATAGCAACTGCGGGCGTTGACAGCAACGAGAAGCTCATCATACGCTGAATTCAGAACCCAAGAACTGTTTCACCGCGTGCCGTAAACGATCCGCGGATGGGCACACATGGTCAAAACCAATCCTCCACGTCCGGTCGCTCAGATCCGAGTCGGCCCGGCGGGTTGGTCCTATGACGACTGGGCGGGAATCGTCTACCCCGCGCACCGCTCGAAGAATTTCCATGAAGCCACATACCTGGCGGAGTTCTTCGACACGATTGAGATCAACACGTCCTTTTACCAGCCGCTCCGCCCAAACCTTGCCGAACAATGGATCGAGCGTGTCGCAGCGAACCCGCGGTTTGTCTTCACCGCGAAACTCTGGCAGAAGTTTACGCATGAGATCGGGGCAAGGAGCGAAGATGAACATGCGGTTCGCGCGGGCTTTGACCCGCTTGCGCGCGCCGGAAAACTGGGCGCGGTGCTGCTGCAATTCCCCTTTTCATTTCATCGAACGCCCGAGAACATCGCCTCCTTGAAGGAGACCTTCGATCGGTTTGGCGATTACCCGTTGGCGATTGAGGTCCGCCACTCCACCTGGAATGACAAAGAGTTTTTCGCGATGCTTCATGAACGCGGCGTCGGCTTCTGCAATATTGATCAGCCGGTGATTGGGCGCTCCATGAAGCCGACGGAACGCTCGACGGCGCGCGTAGGCTATGTCCGCATGCATGGCCGCCGGTATGACACCTGGTTCAGCGATGACCCGACGTCACCCCCTGAGGAGCGATACAACTATCTGTATAAAGCAGAGGAGCTGGAGCCATGGGCCGAGCGCATCCGCCATGTGGCAAATCACACGGACTCAACTTTCGTGATCACGAACAACCACTATCAAGGGAAGGCGATCGTCAACGCTCTGCAGCTGATTCACCTTCTCACTGGTAGGAAAGTAAAGGTCCCCGAGCCGCTACGCCACAATTATCCTCAATTGGAAATCATCGCGAGTGAGCCGCAGCGCGAGCCCACTCTCTTCCCTGACCCGCTTGCATAGCAGACAAGAATCCCCCGTCAGCGGGCCTGCCGTGGCTGGCGGCATTGTTCTAGTGCTGAGGCGATGCAGCGAAGCGCACGCCATCAGCCCGCGCAGCCATGGTGCGCG
>JBGOTC010000069.1:0-11100 GCA_041476305.1 Terriglobia bacterium | reverse complement strand
TCTCTATGAACCCATCCACGGTTCCGCGCCGTCCCTGGCAGGACGCGACGTCGCCTGTCCGATTGGCGCAATTTCCAGCGCCGCCATGTTGTTGCGGGATAGCTTCAAGATGGATCCGGAGGCCGACGCGATGGAATTGGCAGTGGACCATGTTCTCGAGGCCGGCTACCGCACCCCTGACTTGGCCACCACAAACAGCAAGGTCGTGGGCTGTTCTCAGTTCCTTGAACACGTGCGCGCCGCACTTCGCGAGCGTTTCACTCAAGTTGAAAAATATGGTTGGGGTGTTTAGAGCGAAACCACAGGACTACAGTTTGATAGTGTCGTAGCGCCGGGCCATCGTTTCTTCGTCCGACGAGCCCGCGTGATCTTCGGATACCTGCGGAACCGTCCACCGACCGGGGATGGCTTGCCCGCACTTGAAACAGCACCCCTCCTTCAGCCGGTTCTCAAGGACGCTGTGCCATGACCGTCGGATTTGGATGGAACCGCAACATGGGCAAAGCGTATCGGACGCCCCACCGTGGATATTCCCCTCATATACATAATGCAATCCAGCTTCGCGCGCGATGCCATGCGCCATGTGCAGGGTCTCGGGCGGGGTGCGCGGTTTGTCCTGCAACTTGAAATCAGGATGAAATGCCGTGAAATGAACGGGCACATCAGGGCCTAAATTCTCAAGCACCCAATCCGCCAGCTTCCTGATTTCGCCGGGATCATCATTCAATGTGGGAATCAGCAGATTCGTGATTTCATACCACACATTCGTTTCATTCTTCAGCCAGGTGAGTGTGTCGAGGACTGGTTGCAGGTGCGTCAGCGTGATGCGCCCGTAAAATCCCTCGGTGAAGGCCTTCAGGTCCACATTGGCGGCGTCAATGTGGTCGTAAATGTCGTGGAACGCCTCGCGCGTGATATAGCCGTTCGTCACCATCACCGTCTTGATTCCCTGCTCGCGCGCCACTTTGCAAATATCCACAACGTATTCGCCCCAGATGGTCGGCTCGTTGTAAGTGAACGCAATCGAGGGGCAGCCGTGCTTTCTCGCCAGAGCAACCACGTCTTCGGGCGGCACAAAACTCGAATGCACCTGATCCTGCCTCGACTTTGAGATGTCCCAGTTCTGGCAGAAGAAGCAGCCCATGTTGCATCCCGCCGTGCCCATGGAGAAAACGCGCGTGCCCGGCAAAAAGTGATTGAGCGGCTTTTTCTCAATGGGATCGACTTGCAACGCCGCTGGCGCCGCGTAGCCCAGGCTGAAGAGCTTGCCGCCCTGGTTCACGCGGATGAAACAGAAACCGGCCTGGCCTTCGCCGATGTGGCAATGCCGCGGACAGAGAAAGCAATGCACGCGGCCCCCGGACATGGGCTCCCACCAGCGCCCTTCGTGAAGCGCTTCAGCCTTTTGAAGTATTTTCAGGTCCTGCATGGGAGGAAAACCGGTACCAGAGGCAGCAATTCCCCATCCACATTATACAGCGGATGGCCCAGCCACTGATTCATGCGTTCCTTTAGCGAGATCGATGGCGCTGCATCTCGCGTCGCCGCTCTTCGGCCCATTTGGAAAAGCGCTGCAGGCGTTTCCGTTCGCGCCATAGCAGGCGAAAGAACGTCCCCGGGCCTTCCGCGGCCGCCTCTTTTCCGAAAAACGTCTCCATGCGCCAGCGGATGAATGGGCTTCGCCATGGCCGGAGCCGGTAGCCCTTTGAGGCAATCCAATAGAATCGGAATGTGCTGAACACGTTTCACGCACGATGATACCTACAGCGAGGGGGGAAACCAATGGGAGTTCGCTACTTGCCTGACACTTGGGCGGCAAACTTCTCGAAAAATTGCGAAACAATCTTTCGCGCTGCGGCTTCAATCATCCGCTGGCCCACCGCGGCGATCATCCCGCCGACCTGCGCTTCCCCTTCATAACTCAGCTCGGTCTGCTTGCCCTTCGCGCGCAGCTCCAGCCGGCCCGATCCCTTCACGAATCCGGGGATTCCCTTCCCTTCCATTTTCAGCACCATGGAATGGGGTGGCACCTTCTCCGCCAGCTCAACCGATCCCGCATATTTCCCGGTGATGGCCGCCAAACCAAAGCGCACCACTGCCTTGAAACGGTCCGGGCCGTCCGGTTCGAGCCGCTCGCAACCCGGCAGCGCCTTCGCGAGGATCACCGGGTCATTGATGGCTGTCCAGACTTTATCCGGAGGAGCGGAAAAAGTGTGCGTCCCGGAGAGCTTCATGCTTTCTTGCCGGTCGCCCGCGCCCACGCGGCGTTCAGCGCGCGGCGCACATACACCACCGCCATCTCGCGCCGATAATCCGCCGAGGCATGCAGATCACCGAGAGCTTCAATCCCTCGCGCAGCATGCTTCGCGGCGTCGGCAAACAATTTCTCGTTTGCCTTTTTCCCCGTAAGCGCTTTTTCAACGGCCTCCGCTCGAAATGCCTTTGGCCCGAGCCCGGTGATTCCCACGGCCGCGGCTTCGATCTTTCCACCCGCCGCAAGCGACAGCCGCGCGGCAACCCCCACGATGGCGAATCCGGAAGCCGGCTGAGGCATCTTCACGTACGATGAACCGGTGCGTGGTTTTTGAACCGGCACGCGAACTTGGGTGATGATTTCGCCCGGGCGGAGTTGCGTGGTCAGCATGTCCACAAAGAACTCCCGCGCGGGGATGGATCGCGTCCCCGAGGAAGTCGCGGCAATGATTTCCGCGTCCAGCGCAAGGATCGCGGCGGGATAGTCTCCCGCGGGATCAGCGTGTGCAAGGCTGCCCCCCAGAGTTCCCCGGTTGCGGACCTGCACATCGCCGATCTCCTCCGCGGTTTCCACCATCAACGGACATTTCTGCGCCAGCAATTCAGAGGAAGCCACCTCCGCATGCGTTGTCATCGCGCCGATGGCAATCACTCCTGCCTCTTCGCGGACGTAGCTCATCCCGCGTAACTTGCCGAGATCAATCACGAATCGCGGCGAAGCCAGCCGCAGCTTCATCAGCGGCAGCAGGCTGTGCCCCCCGGCCAATAACTTCGCTTCATCGCCGTGGCGCTCGAGCAATCGCAAAGCTTCCTCGAGAGTTCGCGGAGCCTGGTATTCAAACGATGAGGGAATCATCTCGCCCTCCTGGATTTCGCGGACTTCTTCGCCGAATTCTTCGCCGCCCTCTTGGCGGGCTTCGCGGGCTTGGAGCGCCGCGCAGCGCCTGCCGGACCGCTGCTTTGCTTTGCCGCGCGCTTCCCATCGTGCATCAGGAGCCAAATCTTCTCGCGCTTGAAAGGCATGTCAACATGGCGTACTCCAAACGGAGCCAGCGCATCTACGACGGCGTTTGCCAGGCATGGCGTCGCGCCAATCGTTCCGGCTTCGCCAACGCCCTTCACCCCCATCGGATTTACGGGAGTCGGAGTGACCGTCCGTGCTGTCTCCATCCAGGGAATGTCCCCGGCGCGAGGAATCGCGTAGTCTGTAAGTTCCCCGGTGATCAGCTGACCTTGTTCGTCATAAACAGCTTCTTCGAGAAGAGCTTGCCCTACGGATTGAACAATCCCGCCATGAACCTGGCCATCCACCAACATGGGATTGATCACGTTTCCGCAGTCATCCACAGCCATGTACTTCTGCAAGCGGACGTCGCCCGTTTCCGCGTCCACTTCTACCACGCACAAGTGCGCGCCAAATGGGAACGTGAAGTTCGTTGGCTCGTAAAAAACCGTGGCATCAAGCCCGGGGTCCACTCCAGGCGGCAAGGTTTTTGCGATGTAGGCCGCCGTAATGCAATCCTGAATCCCCACCGATTTCTTCGGCTGCTCTTTTGAATAAATCTTCCTTCCTTCGAACACCATTTCGCCGGGTTCGGCTCCGGCCAGGTGCGCGGCGATGAGCGAAAGTTTTTCGCGGAGCTTCACCAAGGCCTTGTAAACCGCCGTCCCGCCGACGGCCGTCCCGCGGCTTCCGAATGTCCCGATGCCATAGGGGACAATGGACGTGTCGCCATGGGTAATCAGAACATCCTCGGGGTCGATGCCCAGCAAGTCCGCACCCAATTGCGCGAATGAAGTTTCCTGGCCCTGGCCATGCGGGGAAGCGCCGGTCAACACATTCACTTTCCCCGTGGGCTCGATGCGCACCGTCGCGCTCTCCCAACCGCCCGCCGGCATGGCGCTCGAGGGACCCATGGCACAAATCTCAACGTAAGTGGAGACACCGATCCCCATGTAACGACCTTGTTTGCGCAACTTGGCCTGTTCCTTGCGCAGATTCGCGTAGCCCGTTTTCTTCAGCATCAATTCAAGCGCGCCCTGGTAATTCGCGCTGTCGTAAATCAGCCCGGTGGGAGTGGCATAGGGGAAATCCTTCGCCGCGGGAAAATTCTTCCGGCGGATTTCAACGGGATCCATTTTCAATTCCGCTGCGGCTAGATCCAACATTCGCTCGACAAGGTATGTCGCTTCGGGGCGTCCCGCGCCGCGGTACGCGTCCGTGGCCATCTTATTCGTCAGCACGCCGGTGATTTCAATCCGAGCGGCGGGAATCTTGTACGAACCGCAGATCATCAGGCCCGTCAGAGTGGGGATCAGCGGCGTGAGCAATTGGTAGTAGGCCCCGAGGTCGGCGATGATGCGGCAGCGGATCCCCAGAATCGTTCCATCGCGCTTCACCGCCAGCTCGACATCATCGATTTGGTCGCGTCCGTGAATCGCCGTCTGAAAATTCTCTCGTCGGGATTCGATCCACTTCACGGGTTTGCCTAACTCCATGGCCAAATAGCCCGCCAAGGCTTCTTCGGCATAAACATTCAGCTTGCTGCCGAAGCCCCCGCCCACTTCCGGAGTGATCACGCGCACCGAATGTTCGGGCGTGCCGAGCATGGCTGCGACTTGAGTCCGCAGCAGATGAGGGATTTGCGTGGAGGACCAGACAGTCAAACTCTTCTCACCGGGTTTGTATTCCGCGAGGACGCCGCGCGGCTCCATCGCCACCGGAATGACGCGCTGGTTGATGATTCGCTGTTTGACGACGCGATCCGCCTGCGCAAAAGCCTTCTTGACGTCGCCGCCCTCCAGTTCCCAGCGGAATGAAACATTGTCCTTGTATTGCTCGTAAAGTACTGGAGATCCCTTCGCAATCGCTTTTTCAGGATCAATGACCGGCGTCAGCGCTTCGTAATCCACGTCAACAAGGTCGGCGGCGTCGCGCGCCGCGTACCGGCCGTCGGCCACGACAACTGCCACTGCTTCTCCGATGAATCGAACGCGTCCTATTGCCAGGACCGGCCTTGGCGCGGCTTTCATGTCCGGAATTTGCGCCGCGCAGGGGACCGTTCCGATGGATGAACCGATGTCCGCCGCGGTCAGCACGGCCACTACGCCCGGAGCGGTCTTGGCCTTCGATGTATCGATGGATCGAATCCGTGCGTGCGCGTATGGGGATCGCACAAAGGCGGCGTGTAGAGTCCCCGGCAGGACAATATCGTCCACGTAGTGCGCCAACCCCTGGATCAGGCGCGGGTCTTCCTTGCGTTTGAGCGACTTGCCAATGAACTTCGACGCGAGTGCCATCGCCATTGCTGCCTCCCTCACTCCGGAACTTGCTTGCAGGCCGCGCTTCAGCGCTTGCGGCCGCGCATCTTTTTCGCGGCATATTGAACGGACTGTACGATGTGTTGATAGCCCGTGCAACGGCAGAGGTTGCCGGAAATCGCCCCGCGAATTTCCGCTTCACTCGGATTGGAATTCGTATTCAGCAATTCCACCGAGCTCAAGATCATCCCGGGAGTGCAATAGCCGCATTGCAGACCGTGACATTCCCAGAAACCCTCCTGCACCGGGTGCAGACCCCCGCCGCCGTGCGCGGCTCCATGTCCGTTCCCGTTCGATTTCCACGTTCCGGCAAGCCCTTCGATCGTGGTCACTTCTCCGGCATCGGCTTGTACGGCCAGCACAGTGCAGGACTTCACCGCTCTGCCATTCAACAGGACGGTGCAAGCCCCGCAGATCGAGGTCTCGCATCCCACATGCGTGCCGGTCAATCCCAGCGTGTCCCGAAGGTAGTGCACCAGCAGCAAGCGTGGCTCCACCTTGCTCTGATATGACTTGCCATTAATCTGGAGTTGGATTGTTACGGACTGAGTTTCGGCAGCCATGCTGCCCCCATTCTCTGTATTCCTACAGCAGCTTCACCACAGTCTCACGAAGCGCCACTCGCGCGTGTGGGCAAAACGGTGGACGCCAATCAAGGTGCGAAACGTTACTCCGTGCGGAGTGAAATTTCAAGCAGCCCGGCAGAAGTGCAACGCGGAGCCTATGAGGAAATGCGCTTGACCCAAATACGGCTGGTCGCAGGCGCACCGAGGTGAATCCTGTGCCCGCCATTCTTGATCAACATTGTCTGATCGTATTCCCGCCGGCCAACGCGCAGGCGCACGCCGGGTTTGAGCTTCAGCCCCGATAGGAATTCCAGGAACTTCGGGTCGCGCTCATACACGCAAAGGATTTCCACCGTGGATCCCGAAGGGACTTCGCTCAGTTGGACGGCGCCATTCTTCCGGCGCAACTTCGCAAGCCCGCCAAATAAAGGTAAGCCATGTGGACAATTGCCCCCGGGACCGAATCGCGCGAGCAGCAATGCCTCCACCTCCGGAGAAATGCCATGCTCCAGCCGCTCGGCCTCCTCGTGCGCTTTCGCCCAATCAACTCCAATCACCTCCGTGAGAAGTTTTTCCGCAAGCTGATGCCGCAGTGCGAGGTGCTGCGCCACTCCGCGCCCCTTCGCTGTCAGCCGGATGGCGCCGTCGCGGCCCATGCGAAGGTAGTCGTCGCGCGTCATGCGCTTGAGCGCCGCCGTGACCGCCGGCGGTGTGACGCCCAGCTGTTCGGCTACACGCGCGCTGATGGGCGCTTCCTCATCCTCGAGCATCTCCCAGATGGCTTTCAGATAGTCTTCCTGTGAGACGCTGGTCTTTTCGCGCCGCAATTAGCCTCCTCAGGAACCCGGTACCGCCGGTTTCGGAGCCTCGCAATTCTTCGTGCGAAGGCGCGCCGCAAATTCCGCGAGCCGCACTTCAATATCATCGCATGTATCCCGATAGGCGCCGACCTCTTCCCCGTAGGGGTCCGCCACCGCCCAATCCTCGGTCTTGCCTTCATCCCCGGCCAGCACGCGGTTCGCGGGACTTCCTGTCATGTTGATGATGATGTCCGCGCTCTTTCGGGCCGCCTTGGTCATCGGCTTGGAATGCAGCCCCTCGACGTTAATATCCCGTTCGTCCAGCACTCGAAGTGTAAGGGGAGCCACAAATCCCAGCGCCATGGTCCCGGCGCTGACCGCCACGATAATATCTTCCGCGCGTTGACGCGCCAATGCCTCCGCCATCTGGCTGCGGCAGGAATTGCCCAGGCAGATGAACAAGACTCGATACTTGCTTGGTAGATTCAAATCACTTCCCGTTGCGGGCCATTCCGAGGACATACTCGTGGACGGTCGTGTCGGAAGTCAATTCAGGATGAAAAGTCCCGGCCACAATATTCCCCTGACGGACCAGGACAGGCCAGCCATCCAACTCGGCGAGGATTTCGACTTTTGGGCCGACCTTCTCGATCATCGGCGCTCGGATGAATACCATTTCGAGCGGCAGGTTCCCTGCTTTCCATTGTCCCTCGCGAACTTCGCTCGCCAACTGCCGGCCATAGCCGTTTCGTGCAACGACAATGTCAACCAAGCCGAGCGAGTTCTGGGCCGGATTGCGGACTTGCCGGGCGAGCAAGATCGCGCCAGCGCATGTTCCCAGGATTGCGCCGCCGCGCCCCGCAAAATCCTGGATCGCCTTGTCCAGGCCTTCCTCGGTCAGGAATTGAAGTTGCGTGGAACTCTCTCCGCCCGGCAGGCAGAGGGCTTCGATCCCCTTCATGTCGCCGACAGACCTGACTTGCACGACGTGCGCGCCGACACGCGCGAGCATTTCCCCGTGCGCTTCAAAGTCGCCTTGCACCGCCAGCACACCGACCAGCAATGGAGCGCGGTGCGCGGCCAAACTCAGCTTCCGGGGAAAGTCCGCAATCGTTAGAGCGATCATCGCTGTTTACCAGCCGCGGGTCTGGAGCAAATCCTTTTCCTCCAGTTGCCGTACGTCAAGTCCCTTCATGGCCTCGCCCAATTCTTCGCTGGCCTCAAGGACCACCTTGGGGTCATTGAAATGCGTCGCCGCTTTCACGATGGCCTTGGCGCGCCGCTCCGGATCCGACGACTTGAAGATCCCGGAGCCGACAAACACCGCTTCCGCGCCAAGCTGCCGCACCAACGCCGCGTCCGCGGGCGTGGCAATCCCTCCGGCCGAGAAATTGGGCACCGGAAGTTTTCCAAGCTGCGCCACCTGCCGCACCAGTTCCAGCGGCGCGCTCAAATCCTTTGAAGCATGGACCAATTCATCGCCGCGCAGCGTCGTCAACCGCCGCATCTCGCTCGTGATCGCGCGCAAGTGCCTCACCGCTTCCACGATATTCCCTGACCCCGCCTCGCCCTTCGTGCGGATCATGGCCGCGCCTTCCGCGATTCGACGCAGCGCTTCGCCCAGGTTGCGCGCGCCGCAGACAAAGGGGACGCGGAAGTCGTGCTTCCACACGTGGTTTTCTTCGTCCGCGGGCGTCAGCACTTCGCTTTCATCAATGAAGTCCACCTCCAGAGCTTCCAGCACCTGTGCTTCCGCAAAGTGGCCGATGCGCACCTTGGCCATCACCGGGATGCTCACCGTCGCCATGATGTCGCGAATGATCTTTGTGGAGGCCATGCGCGCCACTCCGCCTTCTTTGCGGATGTCGGCCGGGACGCGCTCCAGCGCCATCACGGCGCACGCGCCCGCCTGTTCGGCGATGCGCGCCTGCTCCACATTGGTGACGTCCATGATCACGCCGCCCTTGAGCATTTCGGCGAGCCCGACCTTTACGCGCCACAGGCTGGCATCGTTCCTCACCTCGCGGCTCACTTCCTTGACTTCAATCTTCGCGGGCGCTTTCCCGTTTGCCTTGCCATTGTGCTTTCCATTGCCCTTCGCCATGTGTGTTGCCTCCGTCACAATTTCCAGATGCCGCTTGCTCCCTGTTCCGCCCGCTAGGTCTGTCTGACGTACCGCGCGGGGTCAATCACCACAAATCGTCCGCGGCCTCGAGCAAGGACGTCCCCCGCCTCGTTGCGGATGGTCCCCTGGTGGTACAACTGCCGTCCCTCTCGCTTGGATTCGGACGCCTCAACATGGATTTCCTGGTCCACGCGAATCGGTTTCAAATACTCGATCGTCAATTCCGCGGTCACTGCCCGGACATCACTCAGCTTGCAAAGCTTCCCCATCGCTTCGTCGAGCACCGTCGCAATGATTCCGCCGTGGAGAAATCCATTGCTCCCTTGAAACTTTGCGCCAATCCTGAACCGGCCGGTCACCACCCGCGCTTCGGTGTTCGCTTCAAACGCGAGCTTCATTCCATATTCGTTCGCGCCGCCACAACCAAAACAGGGGTTCGTGGGTTGGGGAGGCAACGGGCGAATCGCTGCGCTCATACCAACGCCAGCCGCGAGTTCTCTTCCCGCCGCGTCCCGCGCTGGCGCTTGCGGATTTCCTGCCGCAACAATTCAGCAAATGTCGCGATGCCCCGCGTGATGTGACGCTCGTCCACATTCGTAAAGCTCAGCCGCAGCGTATTCGGTTGCGGATTCTGCAGGAAGAAATAGCGGCCCGGTGCAAACAGAACTCCGCGCTCCCGCAAGTGGATCAGCAATTCACTGGCATCAAATCCCGGAGGCAGTTCGAGCCACAAACACATCCCGCCCGCGGGATTTGTCCATCGCGTGCCCTCCGGCATGTAGCGCGTCAGCGCCGCGTCCAACGCCAGCCGGCGGCGCGCATACACCTTGCGCATCTTCGCAATATGCTTCACAAGTTGGCCCCGCCGCATGAATTCCGCAAGGATGGCCTGCGCCAATTGGTCGGTGTGCAAATCCGTCGTCTGCTTCACCAGCCGCAAACGATCGATCACGCTCGCTGGCGCAACGCACCACCCCACGCGCAAACCGGGAAATGCAACCTTCGAAAAACTGTCAATTTGAATCACCAGGTTCGCGCGGTCCAATTGCTTGAGTGGAGGGACATGCTCGTTCACGCCGTGCAGCCGCGCATAAATGTGGTCTTCAACAATGGGCACTTGATATCGCGCGGCGATCTCCAGAAGTTTCCGCCGCGCCGCCAACGACATGGTCGCCCCGGTGGGATTGTGGGAGTCAGGTGTCAGCACCATCAGCTTCACGCGGTTGGAGAGCAGCGTGGCCTCGAGTGCGATCAGGTCGACGCCTGCTGTCGTCCCTGGTTCAATTCCTGTTTGCACCGGCACGCCCAAGCAGCGCACCCGCGCGCTGGCGAAGATTGCAATCGCGCCCGGATAGGTCGGATTCTCAAGCAGCACCGAATCACCCGGCCTCAGAAACGCCTTGCAGAGTAGATCGAGCGCCTGCTGGCAGCCTCCCGTAATCAGAAGGTTTTCATCCTTCACCGCCAGGCCTTCCGCACGCAGCATCTCCAAAACTGCTTTCTTGAGCGGCGGGTATCCATCCGAGGGGCCGAATTGAAGAAGTTCGGGCCCTTCACGGCGCATCACTGTTTGGCAGCAATTGGATAGTTCCGCCACGGGGAAAAACTTTTCATCCGGACGCGCGGTCACAAAAGAAATACTGTCCAGTTTCGCGGGCTGCAAAAGACGGCTGAGTGTCTCCTCGCCCCGCTCGTCAGCAAAGAGCGATTCCCATCGCACCCCACCGTTGCCGTTCAGCGTGGGAGGCGCGGGTGTGATCTTCGTCCCGTTTGGCTCCCCGCAAATAAATGTCCCGCGGCCCACGTGCCC
The DNA here is from genome assembly GCA_041476305.1 of Terriglobia bacterium. Lineage (GTDB taxonomy): Bacteria > Acidobacteriota > Terriglobia > Acidiferrales > UBA7541 > DASTCZ01. Next base: position 225 of record JBGOTC010000069.1, on the reverse strand, counting down.
GCGGATCAGGCCATCCGCTTCCAGTTCCGCATAGGCATTGGCGACCGTGGTCCGGTGAACCCCCAGTTGCATGGCCAATTCTCGCGTGGCGGGGATGCGGTCGCCCGGTCTCAAATCGCCGCCATGCACCAGTGCGCGGAGTTGATCGCGAAGCTGCATGTACAACGGGATGTGGCTCTCGACCTGGAGTTGAAGGGGCAGCATTGTCTCTTTTACCAGTCCAAT
>JBGOTC010000068.1:0-11116 GCA_041476305.1 Terriglobia bacterium | reverse complement strand
CTGCGCGACTACGAAGTCGACAACTCCCAAACGACAGTCAGTGATCCACTGGTATTCCTTGCGCAGCCGAATTCCATCGTGCTGGCCCGGCCCTTCGCGGACAAGAACAACCTGAAAGTGGGCGATAAGCTGCCGCTGTTCACCTCGCGCGGCCGGAAGGATTTCATCGTCCAGGGACTGTTCAAGCCCGTGGGGATCGGGGAAGTCTTCGGCGGAAACATCGCCGTGATGGACGTTTATTCGGCGCAGTTTGTATTTGCCAGGGGGCACAATTTAGACCGCATTGACCTGATGACGGCTCCGGGAGAATCCATTGAAGCCGTTCAGGGGCGGCTGCGGGAAAAACTCCCCAGCGGGGTGGATGTCTTGCGTCCGGAAACGCGCGGACAGGGACTGGACAAAGCAGTCTCCGCCATGCGTGAAGTGATGTTGGTGACCAGTTTTGTGGCGCTGATTGTGGGACTCTACATTATTTTCAATTCTTTCATGATAAACGTGAACCAGCGCTGGAAGGAAATCGGAGTCCTGCGCGCGGTGGGAGTGGAGCGGCGAAACATCAGCGCGATGTTCCTGACGGAGGCGCTGGTGATGGGCGCGTTGGGATCGGTCCTGGGGATTGTGGCCGGATATTACATGGCGTCGGCGGCCAGCAAGTTGATGGGCACAGCGGTGGCATCGGTTTATGGGCTGGTGTCCACGCCGACCTCCGCCAGCTTCCGAATAGATTTTGCGATTCCCTCGATTGCGCTTGGAATGGCGGCATCGCTGGTGGGCGCGTGGTATCCGGCTCGCGGTGCGTCCCGGCTGGACCCCACGCTGGCATTGCACAACATTGAGGCGCGGCGCCGGGAGGCGGTGCTGGGATGGAAGCGATTGACGATCGGCGCCGTGCTGATCCTGTCCGGGATACTGTTAATCCGGTGGTCGCCGAAATTCCTGAACGTCAGGTTTCAATTTGTATACGCGGCGCTGTTCCTTTTGGGGCTCACGGCATTCCTTCCGAAAATTGTGGAGTGGATCGCGCGAATCCTGCGTCCGCTGATGAGCAGACTGGGAGGGTCGGAGGGGGCTCTTGCGGTGGATACGATGATCCAAGCTCCCCGGCGGAGCTCCGCGACTGTGGGAGCGCTGATGATCGGGCTCATGTTTGTTTTTTCAACGGGGGCATTCATCCAGAGCTATCAGAGGGTGATTGACAGGTGGATGACACGGATGTTGAATTCCGATCTGTTTGTGGCGACCTCCCAATACTTGCGTTCACCGACCTATCATTTCAGCGAGGAGTTGGGCGAGCAGATCGCACGCATCCCGGGGGTGAAGCACACCGAGAACGTCAGGTTCACATCCATTTCATTCCGAAACAGCAGTACTGCGCTGGTGTCGTACCAAATGAAGGAGTTCATGGCGCGCGCCGGCTACGCTATCGATGAGGGAGATGAAAGAATCGCGAGAGATTTGTTGCCCAAGGGAGAAGGAGTCCTGGTGTCGCGGAATTTCGCGGCGCGGTTCAAAGTGGGGTTAGGAGACCGACTACTAATGGAGACTCCAACGGGCCCTCTGGAGCGTCCGGTGCTCGGCATCGTGGATGACTACCGATCGGAGAAGGGCACGATCTTCATGGACCGCGCGCTCTACAAGACATATTGGAAGGACGATGCAGTGGATTTTGTGGACATCATGCTGAAACCGGGGGCGAACGCAGCCGCTGTGAAGAGCGAAATCGAGCGCCTCACCGCGGGCCAGGAACAGGCGTTTGTTTATACGAATGCGGAATTCAAGAGTTGGGTCTTCGGTCTGGTGGACCAATTCTTCATGCTCAACTACATCCAGCTGGTGGTGGCGATCCTGGTGGCGACCATCGGAATCGTAAACACGCTGATCATATCGGTTTCAGAGCGCCGGCGGGAGATCGGGATTATCCGCGCGATAGGCGGACTTCGATCGCAGATCCGCAAGATGGTGCTGCTGGAAGCGGTGGCAATTTCCGTGGTGGGCCTGCTGACCGGGGCGATGGCCGCGTTGTTCAACACCTATTTCATGGTGCACACTGTTGCCATGGTGCTGGCCGGATACCGCATCCCGTTTTTCTATCCATGGACGATGATCCTGATGACTCTCCCGATTGTAATCTTCATTTCGCTGCTGGCGGGCTGGTGGCCGGCGCGCCGGGCCGCACATTTGCGCGTGATCGAGGCGATTGGTTATGAGTGAGACCGAAGGACACAGAAACCTGCGGCGGGGACGGAATCTCGGCGGCCTCATGATGTTCCTTGCCAGCGCCGGCGCATGTCTGGGGCAAACAAATCCCGGCGCAAGCGCGCCGGACGCCGCGAAGATCATGGCCGGGGTCTATCAGCAGGACACCAGCCGCGACCTGACGGTGCGGGCGACGCTCAACGTTATCGACAAAGAGGGCAAGGAGCATAAGAAGAAGTTCACACTCCGGAGAGTTGGCCGGCCGGGTGACAGCAAGACTCTGTTGAAGTTTACGGACCCCAAAGAGATTCGCGGGGTGGAGCTGCTATCCATCAACCGCAAGGGAGTGACGGACCGCCAATGGATTTACACGCCGGCGATTGATCGCGTGCGCAGCATCGCCACGCGTGACCGGTCGGAGCCATTTGCCGGGAGTGACTTCACGTTTGAAGATGTTGCGGAGCGCGTCCTGGACGACTACGCGTACCGCCTGCTCAACAGCGGCGAGACCATCGAAGGCCATAAGACATACAAAATTGAGGCGACGCCCGTGGCGCCGGAGCGTTCACAATACAAATTCGTCTATTTCTGGGTGGCCCAGGACATTCCCTGCATCCTGCATGCGGAAATGTACGATCAGCAAGGGCATCTGGTGCGCGCGTTCCATGGCAGCCAGTTGAAGCACGCGTCAGGGATGTGGGGCACGCGGCGGGTGGAGATGAGCTCCCCGCAGTTGAAGACCAAATCCGTGCTCACCATCGATGGGATCCAGGCCAATACGGGGTTGGACGAAAAACTATTCGCGCCGGAAATGCTGGGGAAGGAAAAGTAGGATTTGGCCGGAGCGGACTTCCAAGAGGCTTGGGCCCGAGTGCGGTGAACTCGGCGCCGGCTACGATTTCTTCTTCGCTCCCACAACAATGAATGCAATCCCGCTAATCATCGCAAGCGCTCCGAAGGTAGCGGGCAGGAAGGATTGCTCATTACTCTCCAGAGTGATGTGAAGGGACCCCGCGTCAAGCACCTTTTCGCGGCGGGAGTAATTGAATCCGACATAAATCAGCACCATCGCTCCCAGCACAACAAGCACGGCACCAATTGTAGAGGTTTTCACCATACGGACAGAGATAGCCTAAGCGGATGGGCAAAACGTATCTGTACACTTGTGCACACACGGTTTTATGAAGGTCATCATCCGAATCTGTTCTAATTTACACACTTCTTGGCGTGGACCTGGTGTACACTCCCGTTAACGGTGTCCATATCCTCTGGGTTGTTCGCAATTGCCATTGAATGCTCCCACCGGTCAATAGATGGCAAGACCCAGAAACGTTCAAGCGGGGAGTTCTTTCATTCAGCCGGTTCGGAAGACGCCGCCCTTGGGGGTCAGGTCCGATGCCGCCACGCCCGGCAATCTCGAAGAAGATCAAGAGAGAGAAACAATTTAATGTCGAGGCGTTCCTTGACTCCGCCGGGTTGTCAAGAAAAGTTGTGGAGTATCGAAAGCGGGAAGTTGTATTTTCGCAGGGCGACGCATCAAAGGACGTAATGTATATCCAACAGGGGGCCGTGCGGCTCTCCGTTGTTTCCTCCGCGGGCAAAGAAGCCGTGGTCGCGGTCCTGGGGCCGCGCGATTTCTTCGGCGAGGGATGCCTTGCGGGACAAACCATCCGTATTGCAACGGCCACCGCCATCACGCCGACCACGGTCCTGGCGATCGAGAAAAAAGAAATGATACGCGCTTTGCACGCGGAACATTCCTTTTCCGACCGGTTCATCGCCTATATGCTGACAAGAAATATCCGGGTTGAAGAGGACCTGGTGGATCAACTTTTCAACTCCAGTGAGAAACGGTTGGCCCGCACGCTATTGTTGCTGGCGCGCTATGGAAAGAAGAGCCTGACGCCGAAAGCGCTGCCAAAGGTTTCACAGGAGACCCTGGCGGAAATGGTGGGCACAACCCGCTCGCGCGTCTATTTTTTCATGAACAAATTCAGGAAACTGGGCTTGATTGAATACAACGGCGGAGTCACAGTGAACAACGCACTGCTGAGCATGGTCCTTCACGACTGATGGAATATTCCTCCTTCAGGTAAGATGGCCGGGGACAAGGCGGCCGCCTCCACGGGCGTTTGGAATCCTGAAGCGGCAATCGAAAGAGCCTTCCTCCACAGCCATGAATTTTCGCCTGATCCCCTGGAAACACCTCCTCGCCGCGCTGGCCGCGGGACTCGCGCTGCGTTTGTTCTTTGTGACTCACTTTCCATTTGAAGCCGGCGATTCGCATTTCTACGAAGAGATTGCGCGGAACTGGCTTGACCATGGCGTGTACGGATTGTTCGATCACGGGCAGTTGATGCCGGTGGACGTGCGCATGCCGGGTTACCCGGCGTTCGTCGCCGCTGTTTATGCCGTGCTGGGGCGGACCGGCCGCGCGGTGATGCTGGTTCAGGTCGCGGTTGACCTGATGACCTGCTTCCTGATTGCGATGATCGCGGCGCGCTTCGCGAAGGCGTCCAGGAAAAAAGCTGCTGCGGCCGGCGCATTGTGGATGGCGGCGCTGTGCCCCTTCACTGCGAACTACACCGCGGTTGTGCTTTCGGAAGTGTTGGCGATTTTTCTGACTGCCGCGGCCGTCCTGTACTTCGTGAACCGGCTCGGCGACCCTGCGATCGATCTTCCGCTCGATCCGCGCAATAGGAAGGGGGTGTTCATGTTCGCCGGGTGGTGGCTTCTGGGAGGTTTCCTCGTTGGCCTGGGAACGCTGGTTCGCCCGGACACGCCTCTCTTGCTGGCGGCGGTGGGGATCGTGCTTCTCTTCCGGTGGCGGCGCAAAGCCAATTTCCGAAAGTTAGCGCTGGCGGGGCTGTCCATGACTCTCGGCCTGCTCTTGACGCTGATGCCATGGGCGGTGCGAAACGCACGGACCATGGGCCTTACTGAATTTCTCTCCCCGCGCTACGCAGAAACGCATGGAGATTTCATTCCGCGCGGATTCTTCCAGTGGACCCAGACATGGATGGCGCGCTTCGGCGATGCTTACCTTGTGACATGGAAGTTAAAGGTAGGGCCGATTCATTGGGAGACGTTCCCTGCCTCCGCGTTCGATTCCGAAGAGGAAAAGTTGCATGTGCAATCGCTACTCGCAGAATACAACAGCAATTTTCGGATGACGCCAGCGCTCGACCGGGAATTTGCGGCCCTTGCGCAGGAGCGAACCGCGCGCCATCCCGTGCGGACACACCTTATTGTCCCCTTGTTGCGCGTGGGGGCCATGTGGTTCACGCCGCGGATCGAGTTGCTGCCCTACTCCGGGAGCCTCTGGCCTCCCGGAATGAGGTGGCGGAGCAACGCCACGGATTTCGGTGTGACGCTGTCCTACGGGATTGTGAATTGTGTTTTTCTCGGGCTCGCACTGGTGGGGGCGTGGAAGTTCAAGAGCCATTCAGCAATGTCTTTCCTCATCGCCTTCCTCATTATCCGTACGGCGGTAATGACACAGATGCAAACCGTTGAGCCGCGGTACGTGATCGAGTGTTATCCCGTGGTGATCGCGCTGGGGGCTCTTGTCTGGGGCGGCCGGCGACCGAATGCACAAGAGGCAAGAACATGAAACGAGGCTGGGCGCGGTTTACTGTTGTTCAATCACCAGATTTGATGTATTCCTCCCCGTAGAAATCCTTGCAGGTATCCGCAACCATGGAAGAGAAAGCCACGAGTGGACAAGATCAGCTGCGTATCCTCAGCCCAAACCTGGGCTGTCCGCTGCTGGTTACCGCGGAAGAACTCGCCGCGGGAATTGGCCCCCTCATCCTCGTCTGCAAACCCGGGCAGACGATATGGGGCAAGTACCGCATCGTCGCCACTCCATCGTTTGCCAGTGATGACGTCATGCCTGAGTTTGATTTGGAATTGGGCGACCCGCAGTGTCTAGAAGACGATACGCTCCCGGCATATTTCGAGGACGTCTCAGAAACCAGATTCCTGATCAGCACCCATCTTCGGGCCAAGGTGTTCCCGGGCAGTCAGTTCTGGAGTTTTCATGTTCGCCCCGTGCTGCCCAAACATGGAAAACTTCTGCGCGTGGTGGCAGGCAAGCAGCGCGCCACTCTCTACGATTTGAATCTGTTTCATGACGACAAGGCCGCCGGCAAAGTGAAACACGCAATTTGCGTGCACCCTCCCTTGTCAAAAATTCAATTTGTGCATTTGACGGACCTCCATCTGGCGGAGCGAAATGACATCTGGCAGGAGGAATGGGACACGGCCCTTTCCATCCGGCAAGACGCCTCAAGACCGCGGCTGATCAATTTCAACAAACGCCTTCGGACGTTTATTGAGTGGGCGAACACGAGAGCGGATCGGGGAGAGCTGGATTTTGTTCTGGTCCTGGGCGACCTGGTGGATTTCGCCGCACAAGGGCTGGGAGACCGCCCCACGGACGACAGCAACTGGCGCTTCGCGGAACAGATGTTCACCGGTTCATTCCAGGAATCGGGCAGAGGAAACGACGGGCTGCGCGTGCCCATTTTTACGAGCACGGGGAATCACGATTGGCGGATTTCGCCCTATCCGGCCGACGCCAGCTCCAGGATCAGGGACGACATTACTATTTTTGGCGTGAGCCAGAAGGCGGCGCGAAGACTGGACTTCCTGTATCACGACACTTCCGAGGCCATTGGCAAGCGCATTGAAGAAGTGGATTCCAAGTTGGTCAGAGAAGGATCTCCAATTCTGGTCCGCAGATGGTGGGGCAGTATTCTTGGACCGGGCATAAAGTGGATCCAGCTCGCTCTGGAGCACGTGTCAACGCGTATCTGGGCAGTCGGGGGAAAACTGCTGAAATCGAGGAACCTGACGGCGGTGCTGGGCACCGCCGTGGTGGCCTACCTTGGACGGCATTTCCCGTGGGCGGTGGGCAAATTGAGCAGCGACGGGTTGTGGCCGGCGCTGAATACATTGTTTGGGCGCGATGCCAAGGAGCCGTATCCGGGCTTTCTCGCGCTCCTGAAGTCTTCCTTGCCGACGCTGGAAGCCGTCGGGGGATTGCTCCTGTTGTACGCGATCCTCATGCCCAAATTGCGAAACTACGTCGGCCAAAAACTTCGCGGAGCGATCATGGGCCTGATCGCCATCGAAACGAGCGTGGACGCGTTGCACGATTATTTCCTGCTCTTCAATCCCTATTTCAATTACGCGTTTCGCGCCGGCGATTGCAATTTCATGGTGATGGATACCGGTCACGATTGCCTCACCGGCCAGAGTTTCTGGGACGAGGGCGGAAAGAAGCTGTCGCGGGTGACGGTGCGCGACAACATCATGGGCGGCTCGCCGGATTCGATGGCTTTTTACCCTCCCAACGAAAATTATCCGTACAGCCAAATCCGGTGGCTGGAGCTTGCGCTGGAATGTGTGGGGCGTACTCACAAGCAGATTGCCGGCGCGCCTCGCAACTGCCGCATCATTGTGGGATTGCACGCTCCCGCGGGAAACCTGTCGCATAAGGAACGCGCGAAGGCCGCAAAACTACGTCAAGCAAGCGAGGGGAAGCCCATCCTATTAAAAAAGCAGACATGGTTTTCGGGTTTCAACGTCCATTACGGGTGCATCAATCATTTCCTCAGCCAGTTCTATTATCTGGCGCTGGGTTCGCGGGAATCTGATCCTCACCGGGCGGCGGGGCCGGGAGTGGATATCGTTCTGGCGGGACACACGCACTGCAACCTGGAATTCCAACTCCGAAAGCCGCAGGCGGCCCAACCCGCCGACAAGTGGGATCCGGAAATTTATTACGGTCACTTCAGCCCGGAGGTCGTGTCAAATCCAAATCAATTGAAGGACGCGTGGTGGCCTTTGTTGCTGCAAACCGCGGCCTGCGGTCCGCCAAGCTCCACGGATCAGGAATCGCCGAATTTCCGTTACATCACCGTCGAGGCCGATTTGCGGGTGAGCGCGCTCGTCCCGAAAAAGTGGGTATTGTCGGGCCCGGTCGATGGCGAGATTCACTAGGCATTTGCGACCCCGCGGTTTCTTCACTCCCTTTTTCCGAGGTAACACCAGTACAATGCGGCGAACCCAGACGCTACCTTGGGGCAGTTCGACAGCAGTGGGCCACAAGGGAACGGATTGATGGCACTCACCGGCGAACATGATCTCGGCGGAAGCGATCGCTTTGTCGTCCAGCGCAGGCTGGGTCAAGGTGGATTCGGAGTCGTCTATCAGGCCTACGACAAGAAGCGCGAGCAGATGGTTGCCGTCAAGACGCTGCGCCGAATGGAAGCCGCGGCACTTTACCGCTTCAAGAAAGAGTTCCGCATCCTCGCCGACATTGTCCATCCCAACCTGGTAACCCTTCACGATTTGTTGTCCGAACGAGACGTCTGGTTTTTTTCCATGGAGCTGGTCGAAGGCGTAAACCTCCTCGAATATCTCCGGGAGAGGATGTCCACGCCGGGGCCGGAAACTTCCGGGGAGTGGTTGACGACTCCCGCCGTCGAAATGGTCGCGGTGCAGCGTGAGTTGCCAACTCTGGATTTCGCCGAGGCAGCGGCAGCGCCGGGCGCTGATCAGGAAACGCTGGAACATATTGTGGCGGCGCCTTCCGCCATTCGCCTGGACCGGTTAAGGGACTCTTTCCGCCAACTCGCGGACGCGCTGTGCACTCTGCATGAGACGGGAATCCTTCACCGCGACATCAAGCCTTCCAATGTGCTGGTTGCGCCGGGAGGACGCGTGGTGCTGCTGGATTTCGGCCTGGCCATGGAAATCGGCCCCGAAGAAATGGCGCAGAGCATGAACATCGTGGGGACGCCGGCCTACCTTGCGCCGGAACAAGCTGCCGGCAAACAGGTTTCGGAGGCCAGCGACTGGTATGCCGTGGGAGTGATGATGTATGAGGCGCTTGCCGGGAGAGTCCCTTTCAGCGGCGCAGTGCTGGATGTTCTGAACGCCAAGCAGCGACAGGACCCGCTGCCGTTGAAATCCATCGTGGCGGGAGTTCCGGAAGACCTCAGCAATTTGTGCCAGGAGTTGCTGCGGAGGTCGCCGGATTCGCGCCCGGGCGGGCGGCAGGTGCTGGATCGTCTGGGGGGGCCGGCAGCGCGAGGATATCGTGAATCGCAATCCACCGCGGCTTCGCCGCGAGACCGCCTGTTCGTAGGGAGAGAAGCATTTCTTAAATCTCTATTCGAAGCGTTCGAGTCGGCGAAGCAAGGCCGCGCCGTGACCGTGCACATCCAGGGGCGCTCTGGAATCGGGAAGTCAGCGCTCGCGCGCCGGTTTTTCAAGGAACTGCGGCAACGGGAACCCAGTGTAGTGCTGGTTGCGGGACGTTGCTATCAACAGGAGATGGTGCCTTACAAGGGCGTGGACAGCCTGATTGATGACTTGAGCAAATTCCTGCAACGCCTTCCGGACGGGGAGGCTGAAAAATATATGCCGCGCGACGTTTCCGCCCTCGCGCGGCTTTTCCCCGTGTTGCGGCAGGTGGAGGCGATCGCGAACGCGCGGGGCCGCATGCCGGACATTGTGGACCCGCAAGAGTTACGCCGCCGGGCATTCACAGCTTTGCGCGAGCTTCTTGCGCGACTGGCCGACCGCATGCCCGTGGTGCTTTTCCTGGATGATATGCACTGGGGAGACCTGGATAGCGCCGCTTTGCTGGCGGAGGTGATGCGTCCTCCCGATCCGCCCGCGCTGATGCTGGTGCTTTGCTACCGTGATGAGGGCGCGGATGCAAACCCCGTGCTTCAAAAAATGAGGCCGTCGGTCGCGAGTCCGGGTGAAGTACGAGAGCTGGCCATCCGCGAACTCGACGAGCGCGAAGCGCACGAAATGGTGACCGCGCTGCTCGAAAAAAATTCCGGGCTCTCGGAAGGCCAGGCGGAAATCATCGCCCGGGAGTCCGGCGGCCACCCCATGTTTCTGGACGAACTGGTGCGTCACGCGGGGATGACGAAATCCGGGCAGGGCACGGTGATGGCGCAGGGTGCGAGCACGCTGGACAACATGATCCAGGACCGCGTGCTGACTCTTCCGGACCCGGCGCATCGCTTGCTCGAAGTTGTGGCTGTGGCCGGCAGGCCGGTACGGCTGGAAGTGGCGGTGCGCGCCGCGGGGCTTGCCGGTGAAGGCCACGAGGTGCTGCGGATCCTGCATGGCGCGCACCTGATGCGCACGCGGCGCGTGGTGGAGACGGTGGAGATCGAGTTGTACCACGACCGAATCCGGGAGACCGTCGCCTCGAGGCTGGACCACGACACACAGAAATCGCACCATCGGTCGTTGGCGCTCGCGCTCCAGGATTTTCAAGAGGACGAGCCTGAGGCGCTGGCCGTTCATTTCCGCGAGGCCGGAGATCCGGAGCAGGCGTCGAATTATGCCGTGACCGCCGCGGACCGGGCCGCGGAGGCGCTGGCATTCGATCATGCGGCGCGTCTATACAAATTCGCGGCTGAACTACAACCGCCGGGCAGCCCGCCCTCCATCCCGCTCTATACAAAGTGGGGAGACTCATTGGCTAATGCCGGCCGCGGCGCGGAGGCGGCGCGGACGTACCTCACGGCGGCGGAGCACGCAATGCCCGGACAGGTGTTGGACCTGGAGCGGCGCGCCGCGGAGCAATTCCTGATTAGCGGCCACGTGGACGAAGGGTTGGAGGTTTTGCGGCGCGTCCTTGGCTTAGTGGGCATGAAGTTGTCGAAGACCCCGCGCCACGCGCTGCTCTCCCTGCTGGCGCGGCGGGCATGGATCCGCATCCGTGGGCTGGGGTTCCGCGAACGGAAGGAGAGCGAAATCCCCGCGGAAGCATTGCGAAGGGTGGACACTTCCTGGGCCGTGGCTATTGGGCTGGGAATGAGCGAAGTCATTCAGGGCGCGGAATTCCAGGCGCGGCACCTTCTGCTGGCGCTGCGCTCGGGCG
>JBGOTC010000067.1:0-11365 GCA_041476305.1 Terriglobia bacterium | reverse complement strand
GCGGGAATTCGGTTACGACGTTGCTCCGCTCGCCGCCGCCGCCGGACTTGCCAGCCTGGCGCTGGGGTTCGGCGCGCAGAACCTGGTCCGCGACGTCATCAACGGGTTCTTCATCGTGTTCGAAGACCAGTATGTGGTTGGCGATACGGTGCGCATCGGCGAGGTGACCGGCCGTGTGGAGCACATCACCCTGCGGCGCACGGTGCTACGCGACCCGCAAGGGGCCATCGTCACCATCCCCAACGGCAATATCAAGCAGGTGGCCAACTTGAACCGAGACTGGTCACAGATTTTTCTGGGTGTGAGCATTGCGCCCGATGCGCCAGTGGAGCAGCCGCTTGCCGCGCTCGATCGAGTGGCGGCGGAGTTTCGCGCGGACACGAATTGGACGGCGGCATTGGTGGACGGCCCCCGCGTGCTGGGCGTGGATGCCTTTGGCCCGGAAGGCGCAAAACTGGTGGTGCAAGTGCGAACCGCGCCGACGCGCCAGGATGACGTGGCGCGGGAGCTGCGGCGGCGGATCAGCGCGAGGTTCGAGCAGGAAGGAATCCGGACGGCCGGTGTGAAGCGAATTGTGGTGCAGTATGCGGCCAAAGAGGAAAAGGAGACGAGCGATGGGCCAAGTCAATCATGATCAGGCAACCTTGATGTTGAAGCTTTACGACTTGCGGCGGGAGGCGCGCTTGCGTGAAGCCCGTGCGTGGTTCATGGGCCAGTTCTGGGCCTCCTCACCCGAAGAAATACTGCAGAAATATCCTCCCGGCACAGAGGCAAATGCCAGCATGCGCATGGTGACGAGCTATTGGGAAATGGCCTGCGGGATGGCGAACCGCGGTCTGATTGATGACGAAATGTTCTTTGAGTCCAATGCGGAATTCTGGTTTGTGTTTGAGAAGATCCGGGCCGTGGTTCCGGGATGGCGCGCGATGTATAAGAACCCCATTGCATTCAGGAATCTGGAAGCGGCTGCCACGCGCCTGGAACAGTGGTGGAATAAGGTCGCGCCGGGAATGATCGATGTGCACCGGCAACGGCTGGCGCAAATGCGTGACAATGCGGCGAAGGCGGCTCGCACCAACTAAGCAAATGACCCTTGACGAAGCGATGATCTCCGTCTGGCGGCAAGCGCTGGAGGAGAATTTGAACCTGGTGGAAATCGAGGCTCGGCGATATCCCGTGCGGCGCACGCAACGCCACCGCCTGCGCCAGGTGGATTTTGAATTTGAGGAGCAAACCCTGCGCGGGCTGGAGCAGAATCCCGAGACGCGTTCGCGCTGGGCCGAGTTGGCGCGCGGCGGACAGAAGGTGATGCAGTTCCTTTCTTCGGGGCGATACATCGGAAATGTCGCGGAAGGAAAACTCACACTCTACAAGCAAAGCGCTCCGACGGAGAAAAAGGCGTCGGCTGCCGCGGCTTCCCGTTCGCGAGGGTCCGGCTAGAGATGCCTTTGCTTCCGGCGATCAGCTTGTGACGGGAGTGGCTTGAGGGATCGTCATTGCCCCGATTTTCCGAGAAGCACAACTTCGGCCCGATCACGGCCGGCCCGCTTCGCTGCATAAAGTGCGGCATCAGCCGCGCGCACGAGTGAATCCGAAGTTGCCGCGGCCCAATCCCCGGAAGTCGTACCGCCAATGCTAATGGTCACGGAAACGGACCCTTCCGAAGTTTGGATGGAGCGCGCGCGAAACGCCTGCAGGATATGCTCGCAGCGCGTAATTAATCCCTCCGCATCGCAACCCGGCAGCACGACGAGGAATTCCTCCCCGCCGAACCGGCCAACCGCATCGTAGTTGCGCACGCCATCGGTGAGGCGTTTCGCGGTTTCGCAAAGGACAAAATCGCCCGCCGCATGCCCCAGCGAATCATTCACAGCTTTGAAATGATCGAGATCCAGCATGAGCACGCCGCAGGGAGTGCCGTCTCGCTTGGACCGCGCCAGTTCGCGCCGCAGCAGCTCAGAAATGGCCGCGCGGTTGAGCAACCCCGTGAGCCCGTCGTGGGTGGCCTTGTACTGCTGTTCTTCACGAGCGGCGACGAGCTGGTCCTCCAAATCGAGGATGCGCAAACCGGTGCGTAGCCGCGCGCGCAATTCATCGGGGTAAACAGGCTTGGTCAGGTAATCATCGGCTCCGGCTTCCAGCCCCACGATGATGTCTTGCTTCTCCTCCCGGGCGGTAATGAGCACCAGGTAGGTGTAGGAGCGGCCAATCTGCTTGCGTGTCTCGCGGCAAATCTCCGGACCGGACATCCCGGGCATCATCCAATCCAGCAGAGCCAAGCGGGGAGGCGCCTGCGATTGCAGGAATTCCCAGGCCTGGCTGCCGTCATTGGCCAAGACAACTTCGTATCCCCATTGAACCAGAAGCGCTTCCATCATCCGGCGTGAGACCGCGTTGTCATCCGCAATGAGTATTTTCATGGTGTCCCCACGTGACAAATCGCGGCCAGCTCGGGCTTCAGGCGCGCCCATTTCTGATCCAGGTCGTCACATTCGTCAGCGGCGCCGGCAAGCTGCCCCTTGCGACCACGAAATTCCAGTTTCAATGCCGCCGCTGCAAGCGGGTCGGCGCCCAGGCTGGCGGCGCTTCCTTTTAGAGCGTGGGCGGCGTTTTCCAGACGGGAAGCGTCTCCATCCGCGAGAGCGGAATGAATCTCGCGAATCTGGTTGGGAGCATCATCGAGGAAGAGGCGAACGAGTTCCACGAGCAACTCCTCGTTCCCCTGGAGGCGCTCCTTGAGTTGGCCTTTGTTTATTGCCAAGTCTAAAGGCAGTCCGGGCTGCTTTGCAGGCGCGACGCGCTCCACCTCCGAGAGAAGTGCAGCCAGAGAGATGGGCTTGGCGACGTAGCCATCCATCCCCGCTGCCAGGCACCGTTCGCGGTCGCCCAACATCGCGTGAGCCGTCATGGCGATGATCGGGACATTCGTTCCTGTTTGCTTTTCCAGGCGGCGGATCTCGACTGTCGCCTCCAGGCCATCCATCTCCGGCATCTGGACATCCATCAACACGGCGTCAAAGCCCTTGAACGAGGCTTGAGTCAGTTTTTCCACTGCTTCGCGGCCCGTGACAGCCACCTCCACGGTGTGCCCCTGTTTTTCGAGAAGCAAGACTGCGAGCTGCCGGTTCACGACATTGTCTTCCGCCAGGAGAAAGTGCCGTGAGCTTCCACCTACAGATCTCGATGAAGGGATGGGAGGAAGTTCGGGGTTCGCCGGAGTCGCCGCCGGCTTCGCAAGGATATTCAAGATTACGTCCAGGAGTTCCGACTGCTGGATAGGCTTCGTGAGCGTGGCGGCAATCCCCAGCGAGCGGCTGCGGTCGTAGTCGCCGGGGGCCAAATAGGAAGTAAGCATCAGGATAATTGCCCCCGCCAGATCCGGTCTCCTGCGGATTTCCTCGGCCACGGCGAAACCATCCATCCCGGGCATTTGTGAGTCCAGCAGCACGAGCGGAAACGGATGATGAGAAGAGAGAGCGGTTTCAAGTTTAGTTAGTGCTTCCAGTCCCCCGCAGGCGGTATCCGGGACCATCTGCCAGTTGTTGAGCATTTGCGTCAGGATCGTCCGGTTCATCTCATTGTCATCCACAATCAGCACCGTCGTGCCATTGACGTCCCCCAAGGCCAACTGGGCCGTCGACGGGTCTTGCTTTGCAAGGCCGATGGATGCGGTGAAATGAAATTTGCTGCCGTGGCCAGCGTCGCTCTCCGCCCAGATTCGTCCACCCATCAAATCGACCAAACGCATTGAGATGCTGAGTCCCAGTCCGGTGCCACCGTATCGTCTGGTTGTGGAGCCATCCGCCTGTATGAAGGGCTCAAAGATGGTCCTGAGTTTCTCCGCGGGTATGCCAATCCCCGTATCGTGCACAATGAAGTGAACCATCGCGGAGTCCTCAGCGCGAGATGCGATCTGCACCTGCACGCCCACTTCGCCATGTTCGGTGAATTTTATCGAATTTCCGAGGAGGTTGATCATGATCTGGCGCAATCGTGTCGCGTCACCGATGATCTTTTCCGGCACATCCGCGGAAACGTCCATCAGCATCTCAATCCCTTTCTTGTGTGCGCGGATGGAAAGGGTCTTGAGGATTTCGCTCAAGGTAATGCGAAGGCTGAAGGGTTCGGGATTCAATTCCATTTTTCCGGCTTCGATTTTGGAGAAATCCAAAATGTCGTTGATAACGCGAAGGAGGCTGTCCGCCGAGGATTTGACCATTTGAATGTACTCGCGCTGCTCCGGCGCTAGGTCGGTATCGAGGGCCAATTCTGCCATGCCGAGGATTCCGTTCATGGGAGTGCGGATCTCATGGCTCATGTTGGCCAGGAATTCGCTCTTGGCCTGGTTCGCTGCCTCGGCGGTCTCCTTGGCTCTCCTCAATTCCTCCTCGGCAGCCTTCTGGCCGGCAATGTCCCGTACCAAGGTAATAAATGAAGTGCTGGCACTGGTTTCCACGGCGGTCACGCAGATATCGGTAGGAACTTCGGATCCATCGGCCCGAGCCATCATGACTTCCACGTGCCGTCCAACGAATTGCGATATTCCCTCCTTCGCGTAGCAATCAAAATCGGCCCTGATGAGAGGCTGCATGCCCGGAGAGAACAACACCTGCTCAAACGGGCGGCCCAAGGCCTTTTCGTTTGGGCAGTCCAAGATTGTTTCCATGGCAGGATTGAATTCAGTGATGAGTCCCTCATCATCTACGCCGAGGATCCCGTCCATGGACGCCTTCTGGAATGCCACTCTGCGCGCCTCGCTCAGCTCGAGTGCTTCCTGCGCCCTTAGCCTTTCAGCAATGTCCACATAGATCCCAATGGTGCCCATCAGCTTGCCATCCAAAAGGAGAGGAACCCCATAGAACTCAACCTCCAAGGGAGTTCCGTCCTTGCGCCGACGCCGCGCCGTCCCATGGACGCGTTCGCCCAACATCCCCCGCCTCGTCAAATCTTGTGCCGCTGAAATCTCCTCCTCCCCACAAATAAGGTCGTCCAGGAAAAGCCCGATAACCTCTTCCTGGCGGTAGCCAAAGAGCAACTCGAAGGCGGGATTGCAAATCGTGGCCTTTCCGACGGCATTGACGGCGACGATGCCGAGAGGGGTGTTCTGGATCAAGGCATTGAGATAGGCGGTGCGCTCCGCCAGGCGAGATTCGGCAAGCGCGCGCTCGGCCACTTCGCTTTGAAGTTCCGCCGTTCGCGCCTCTACGCGACGCTCGAGCTGCCCATGCGCTTTTTGGAGGTCTGCCTTGTGGTGCTCAATCTGTGTCAACATCTGGTTGAAACCATCCACGAGGTGGCCGATTTCGTCGTCAGACTGTTTTTTCGCGCGCAGGGAATAGTTGCGGTCCAGGGAGACCAATTTCGCCAGCCACGCAAGTTCCTGGATGGGCCGGGTCACAGCGGAGTGGAATCGCCCCGCAAATAACGAGGCAAACAGCAATGAGGCCAGCAGCACAACGGTCAAGACCACGACATATTGAACCAGCCGGGCGTACAACTCCGAAAGGTCGGATTCAAGATAGATGCTTCCGATCACGGCATCGTGGTATCTGACCTTTTGGAATAAATGAATTCTGCTGTTCGAGAATGTGTGGCTCTCGGCGGACGAGGCCGGGGCACGGAAATTTGGAGCGTGGTTGCGGGAGTAGGTCGCAAGCACAGTTCCGTCAGCTCGATAGACAGCGGCCGCCGTGATGTATTCCTTCGCGGAAAGCCCGGCAAGGGTCTCCTCCACGGACTTTTCGTCGTGGAAGATGATGGCAGCAGAAGTGTTTGAGCCAACCACTTCGCCGAGGGTCGAGAGGTCCTTGACCCTGTATTGGTAGAAGGAATGGCTCTCAAAGCCCAACAGGATCAGTCCGGCAACGAAGAGCGCGATGCTCGTGGTGAGCATGGTGACAGCGCGCATCTTGTCCAGGAGCGGCAAGTGCCTGAAATGCCACATTTCAGTAGGCTCCCTGCTCCGGAAGGTCCACAACGTAGCGCGCCAGGGCCAGCAATCTGCTGCTCAGGTGAATTTTTGCAGAGACTGTAGCCTGGAGGTTTACGTCAAAGCGCATCTTGGCGTTTTCCACAAACAGTCTGATCATTGCCCCACGGGCAAACATGCCCTCGGATTCGCCAATGGTGAGGGTTCCGGAATCTCGCGCGTTCTTTAGCACGTCCGCGAGAATGTTTTCCTTCGCAGTCAATATGTAAATAACCTGGCAGGCGCGAGCGTCGGCGGCCGAATTCACCGGGCGAATGATCACCTTTCGACCATTGAGTTCCTTGCCACCCGCAAAAGTCTCCAAGGCGGCGCGAACGTCATCCGCGCCCAGGACCCCGACCGTGAGAGGAGAATCAGCGCTGGGGAACGCAGGCGGAGGCCATTCCGTGAATCGCGCGAAATTAATTATGAATGCAGCGGTGATTTCCGCTTTGGTGGGTGGCGGCGAACTGCCCGAGGCACTTGCCGGTGGCGGTGATAGAGCAATTGCCAGCAAACAGGCGAGTCCCAGCAACAAGGCCCACTTGTAGCAGGTGCGGCCTCTGCAAGTGGTTTGGTGCAGGGATGCCCGCAGGGCCGGCCTCACCTGGCGAGCGATCCCTAGAATCGCCAAGTGCATTTCCCGTAGTAGCTGCGACGAATGGGTGCTGAGAGCACCCAATTGCTTGGACCGCTGATTTCCAAATGGCTTCCGGAGAGCAGGTTTTGCCCCACCAGGCTGATTTCTGCGCGTTCGCCCCAGTGCCATCCCAGCCGAACGTCAACCCGTGTATAAGAATTCGCCACTGATGGGTCCACTTCCCCTACCCTGAAAACCGCTGCATCCAATTCAAGCCGATGCGGCAGGTTAAGAATGGATCGCAAGCTAAATTGGTGTCGCGGGCTTTGCATCACGGTAGCTGTGGTTCCCGGGGGTGCTCCCGTGGAACTATCGCGGAATGCCCCATCGAGCCAGCTATAGCCCGCAACCAATCTCCAGCGAGGTATGGGGCTCCAAGTGGAGGACAACTCGAGGCCGTGGGTCTGCCCGTGAATCTTGTTGTTGAATACTTGAGGGAAAAGAAGGAAAGGCGGGAAAGAACCGACTTCTAGAATTGGAAGTCCGGCATCCTGTCCACGCAGTTGCGTGTAGAAATTGTAAAAAAATGCGAGGTCCACAGATAGTGTTGAAGTGACTTGGGTTCGATACCCGGCCTGTCCGGAATACTCCACTTCGGGTTTCATCGCGGGGTTTCCGGAGACTTCCGGCACCAGGAGCAGACCGCCGCCCGCGGGGACTGCACCCAACAGGGCGTGCAAACTCGTGTCAGTCGGTGTCAGCCCGCGCAGTGCCTTGGAGGCAGCAAACCAGATCGCGTGGCGTGGCCGAGGCGTCCAGAGAAGGCGGATGTCAGGTTGAAACTCAACTCCGGTGGAGTAGTCTTGCTGAAGTCGAATTCCCAGGGTCAATCGGAGGCGCGTAGGGATGAGTTCGATTTCCTCCTGAAGAAATCCACTCCAAAGGTTTTCCACAAAGCTTGCAGGCGTGTACGAGATTGATGTGGTTCCATCGACCTTGGCCCGGACGTGACGGTAATCAATTCCCCAGACAATGGAATTGCGCTTTCCAATGACGAATTCATGTTGAAACTCGATATCTACTGCGTCCACGTCTCCGCCGGCAGTCGACGCATCGATGTTGGTCCGATCGAAATAGGCCTGCAGGCTCAACTTTGAGGCGGATGAAACTGTGCGGCTCCAGCGGCCGAGCAGGTTCCCGCCCGCGCTGCGGCGGTCACTCGCGAGAGGTCCCGAAATCAATGGGTCCAATGAAGTGGTGTACCCACTGACCCCTTGGGCGATACTGTGGAACACATCGCCCTGCACTGTGAGTGAATCGCGCTTGCTGAGTGTCCAGTCGGTTCGGAAGCCGCCGTGTTCAAGCGTCCAGCCATTTTGTGACGTGCCCGCCTGGAGGCCCGGTACGGAGTCCTTGGCAAAGCCTTTCGCGAAGATTCGGAAGAACCCCAGGCCCCCCAACTTCCCACCGTACCGCGCAGCTCCGTAACCGCCCTCCACATTTCCACCGGCGGCGGAGAGCAATCCTCCCTGCGTATGCGCCGTAGATTTCGTGATGATGTTGATCACGCCGTTCACGGCGTTTGTACCCCAGAGCGCAGCGCCGGGCCCCCGGATCACTTCGATCCGTTCGATGTCCGCGAGCATTTGGTCCTGTGCGTCCCAAAAAACGCCGGAGAAAATGGGAGAATAGATCGTGCGTCCGTCCACCAGGACGAGCATCTTGTTCGAGAATTCATTATTGAAGCCACGGGAGCTCACGGCCCATGTGCTCCCATCAATCTGCGCCACGTTCAATCCCGGCACCATGCGCAGCAAGTCCGGCAGTGTAGTTGCCCCGGAACGCCGGATGTCTTCCTGAGTGATTACAAAGATGGCGGAGGCCGTGCGCTGTACTGACTCTTCCTTCTTTGCCCCAGAGGTGACCTCAAGATTCATTAATTCTTCGATGGAGAGCTGGCTAAGGTCTTTGCTCGCACCTTGGGGAGGGGGCGCCTGAGCCCGAGCGAGGGCTGTCCATGCTGTGAAGGATGCAAGCAATGCAGCGCAACACAGCAGTCTATGTGGTCCACGTTTGACGGTTGTCATGTGAAATCGGACTCTGTTGGAACTTGGCAGCGCGTTTTTTGCGCGAGACCCTCATAACTGCTGCGACGCATTCACCAAGAGACCGGAACCTCCGGTCAATGACATGGCACGCCGGAGACCATCACGTATTTCGGGGGAGTCGCTACCCTTCTAAAATCAGCGATTTAGGGTAGTGCCACGATGGGACTTCTGATGTGATGGTCAAAAACGTTTCAACTGTGGCAGGGGTGCACCGACATGAAACGTTGGCAGGTGTTTGTTAGAAACCGAGGAGGCCTGCGGCCTTGAGGGAAATCATGAATTCAGCCGAGCCAGGGTCGAGCTTTGAACCCTTTTTCAATGTCTGGCCGTTGGAATTGTCTCGAAGTTCAATCCGAAGAGTCATCTTCTTCTTGGGCTGAAACTCCGCGCGCACAGTCTTGGAATCGCCGACCTGTATTCCTCCGGGCGCGGTAATGACTCGGAACTCGTGCGATCCCGGGGGAATAATCTGGTCGTCTTTCGTCGGGTTCGGCTTCCCCTCCACCATCACGCCGCGTTGGAAGAAGACCTTGCCATCCATGATGACAACGAAACTTGCACTGTTGGGGACGCGGCCATCATCAATGTGCAGCTTCGCGCTCTCCACAGGCTGGGTGCTCGCGGGCGCGGACGTGGGTGGCGGCGTACTTGTTGTCGATGTCGCCGCGGGCGGCTTCGCCGGCGCCGGAGCAGGTGCCGCGGGCGTCTGCCCACCATTTGACGGAGGCGATTGTTGCTGTACGGGCTGTGAAGTCGGGGGAGTCCCCGCGGAATTGGAGTTAGTCCCGGTTACCTGCTGCCCCGTGCCTGAAGGCTTCGGAGGGAGAGTTTTCGGCGGCGTCTTCGGAGCGGGCTTCTTTTCTGCCGCCAGCCCACCGGCCGCAACGGGCGGCGAGGGCAACCGAGAGCCTGAACTCGTCGAGGGCGATGTGTTTGGGCTTCCCGCGGGGGGCTGCGGAGTCTGTCCTCCCGGAGCCGCAGTCTGTTCGACTGTTCCCTGGGCTTGACTATTTGATGCAGCCTGCTGCGCTGCTGCAAGTTCTTTTTGCCGGGCTTCTTCTTTTTGTTGAGCCAGGAGCTGCGCTTGGGCTTGCGCCTCAGCCTCCGCTCGAACTCTTCTCTTGTGACTGATAACGCCCCAGGTCGTCAGGACTCCAGCAATCACAAGAACAGCCACCGCCCCGAGGAAGAGCGAATTCTTGTTTCCCTTCGCCGAAGCAGGCTTGACGGCGGCAGGTCCGGGCGTCCGCATCACGCCGGCCGTCGATTGCCCCGCCATTTGCAAGCGGGCATCGGAATCCAAAGTGGTGTTCGGATCGCCATCCATGACGGACGCGGGTGCGAGCCTGGAGCCTGGCGAGGTCTGCTGCATGGCAGCAGAACTTTGCGTCACGTCACGGCCCGTGTGAGCGGCGGCAAGATCAGCGGCAAGAGTCTCTCCACTCAAGTACCTTGCAGCCGGGTCTTTTTCCAGGCACTTGAGAATGATGCGCTCCAGTGCCACGGGCACGGCCGGATTGATGCGCCGCGGCGGAGCGGGCTCCGAGTGAACGATTTTGTAGGAAACGGCGGTGATGGTGTCGCCGGCAAACGGTTTATCTCCTGTGGCCAGCCAGTAGAGAATTACCCCGAGAGAAAAGAGGTCCGCGCGCCCATCAATGATTGCGCCCGTGAATTGCTCGGGCGGCATAAAGGCCGGCGTGCCGAGCAATTGACCGGTGGTCGTAATCTGCGATGCTGAGAGTTTAGCGACGCCGAGGTCGGCTATCTTTGCGCGCTCTAGCTCACCGGGCCCGCCGGCGGCGAGGAGAATGTTGGCGGGCTTGATGTCGCGATGGACCACGCCATTGCGGTGCGCATATCCCAGGGCATCGGCAATCTGGTAGCCAAGCTCGAAAATACGATCGAAGCTGAATCGCTCTCCGGCATCCATGGCGGACGCGAGCGAGCGCCCATTTACAAATTCCATGACGAGATACGGCGTGCCATCGAGTTCCCCCACGTCATACACGGTGACGATGCCGGGGTGGGTGAGCCGCCCTGCGGCGCGAGCCTCACGCGTAAACCGCTCGCGGTATTCCTGCGCCATCGGTCCGGTGAGGGCCGCCGCAAGAATCGTCTTGATGGCCACCGTGCGGTCCATCATGGGGTCGTTGGCGCGGTAAACCGCGCCCATGGCGCCATGGCCCAGCTCGGAAACTATCTGGTACCGGCCGATTGTTTTTGCTTCAGGCATGGTCGTGTCGCAGGCGGTACTTTAGCACAACCCTCACGGATAGTTGAGCGGCGGGCAAGCTGCGCAAATGCGCATGATCCATCGGCCGGAAACAAAACTCCCTCGGAGCGCCGCGTGGATGCCGGCGCGTCCAAGGGGCACTGTTGCAAGTGAAGCCGACGCCGTCGGCCTGACGCCTTATTGCTTGTATTTCACCGAGCAGCCGTAAGGACGTGTCGCGGAAACGGTAACCGGCTTTCCTGACAGCGCTTCATCGAGCGCCGTGGCGACGAAGTTCTTTGAATTCGGGATGTCGGCCGCGTCGGAAGTCGGATGATCGTCAATGGCGCCGTCATAAATTACCGCGCCTTGCGGGTTGACGATAATCATGTGCGGAGTGGTCTTGGCGGTGTAGAGATGGCCGATGTCGCCATTGGGATCGAGCAGCGCGGCGGTCGGCGCCGAATTCATCTTCGTCATGTAGGCGTTTTGTT
>JBGOTC010000066.1:0-11373 GCA_041476305.1 Terriglobia bacterium | reverse complement strand
CTGTTCTGCGACTGGCGGATTGCTGGCGGCGCCCGCTGGTCTCCGGCGGTGACCGCCACGGGGCCACGGCGAACGGGGCCTTGAATCTGACGAGAGCGGAAACGTTTTCGGAGTTTGTCCACGAGATCCGCGAAGAGCAGCGGAGCCATGTCTTATTCATGCCGCTTTATTCCAAGCCCTATGGATTCCGGATGATGCAAGAGGTGCTGGACATCATTCGCTACTATCCCGATCACCCGCTGGGGTCGCGGCGTTGGGACGAGCGCGTTTACCATCCCGACCAGACGATGACGACGGACCGGCCGCTATCAGCGCTCTGGAAAGCTCCCCCGAGACAGATCGAGCGGATTTTTACGCTCCTGCGGCTCTGGGAGTGCACCCGTGTGAAGAAGACGGTGGCGACTGTCTTTACGCGCGAAGTGGATTTGCGGCTGCCGCGTGAAATTCCGTCGGGAGCGGCTTTCTCCTAGAGGTTGCAGTCAGGCCATTGGGTTGATCCCGCGTTTCATCCCTGCCTACCCTTGCGTTTCAGTCGTCGAAACCAATCTGGAATCAATCGCTTTTTCACCGAAGGGGGGCATGGTAACTTAGAGTTTCGGTTCTTAGCGCTTCAGGGGGACGACTTTTTCATGTCATTTTGGACTCGGTTACTCATACCATTACTAATTGCCTTTTCAGCGTTCGGGCTACAGGCGCCGAACGCCGGGGTCGCGGAGGACCAAGGCCGCGGACCGGCGCAGGGTCAACTCACCATCGATCAAGTCGTGGATAAGCTGGTGGAGATGAATATTGTGCGGGCCGAGGCCCTGGGATCCTACAAGGGCAGACGGTTTTATCACATGGAGTATCGAGGTTTCCCCACGGACCTGACCGCGGACATGACCGTGGAAATGACCTTCGATGCCCCCGGGAACAAGCAATTCAAGATTGTGTCGCAGAGCGGTTCCAAGTTGTTGATCGACCATGTCTTCAAGAAGATTATGGAGACGGAGCAGGAAGCCATGAAGGACGAGAATCGCAACCAGATCCTCATGAATAGAGAGAATTTCAATATTTGGGGGTTGGAGTACCACCCCTCGCCGGACCATTGCTCCTATGCAATGATGACCCAGCCAAAGGTAGCGACAAAATATAACTTTAAGGGGCGGGTCTGGGTGGATGACAAGGATTTCGCGATCTGCAAGGTTGAAGCGACACCCGCGAAGAGTCCCTCGTGGTGGATCAAGTCCACGCAAATCAATCATCTTTACGGAAAGGTAGGCGATTTCTGGCTTCCCAAGGAGAACAAGAGCGTCTCCAATATCCGCTTGGGGGGCCGGGCCGCACTGACGATTACTTACCAGGACTACGAAATCGTTTCCGCGAAGCGCTTGAAGGGGCCGGAGCCGGCGGGGAAACATTCTTCGGGCTCGCAATAGTCAAAAAGAAAGCCACAAAAGGGCCAAAGTATGGTAAGCTGACTTTGCGCTTAATACCGCGGTTGTGTGGTGCGGTTGCTCTGGTCTTGTAATTGATCTGAGAATCTCCGCCTTCAGGTTTCCTCCGTAAGTCTTCAGCGTAATTCAAAAAGAGACTGGTCAAGCAAGGATTTGTGCGCGCCAGAGTTGTGATTTTGCGCGTCCCGACCACTTCCACCAGAGAAAAGACAAGGTAAATGAAGAGTTTTACAGAACTACCGATTTCGCAGTACATGAAGGAAAGGCTCGCCACGGGGCATTTTTCGATTCCGACTCCCGTGCAAGCCGCGGCCATTCCGCAGGCGTTGGAGGGCAAAGATGTGCTTGCCACCGCGCAGACAGGAACCGGGAAAACCCTGGCATTCCTGATCCCGGTGATGGAACAGCTTTTGCAGAAAGAGACCGCGGGAATCGCGGCGCTGGTGCTTGTGCCGACGCGCGAACTTGCCATGCAGGTTGTGGAACAGTTCAACGTGTTGCGCGGCAAGCGGCTTTCCCCGGCGGCGCTGGTTGTCGGCGGATTGTCCGAGGATCGCCAACTGAGCGCTTTGAGCAAGGGCGCACGGCTGGTGGTGGCCACTCCCGGGCGACTGGAAGATTTCCTGGGACGCAAACTGGTCAATTTCCGCGCGTTGCGGGTGCTCATCCTTGATGAAGCGGATCGCATGCTGGACATGGGATTCCTTCCATCCATCCGCAGGATCGTGGGAGTGCTTCCCAAGGATCGCCAGACGATGTGCTTTTCGGCGACCCTCGAGGCTTCCGTGGCCCACCTGGTGCACGACTATATGAAAAGCCCCGTGCGGCTGGCCTTCGGGTCAACGTTGAAGCCTTCTGAAAATGTGCGGGTCCAAGCGATTGAAGTGGGCGCAGACAACAAGCAGGACACGCTGCAGCGCCTGCTCTCCGCCGAAACAGGACGGTGTTTGGTGTTTGCGCGAACAAAGCGCGGCACTGAGCGATTGGCGAGGAACCTGGTTCAAGCGGGATTCGCGGCGGCCATGATTCACGGCAATCGTTCGCAATCCCAGCGAACCGCGGCGCTGGCAGGGTTCCAACAGGGACGCTACCGAGTGCTGGTGGCGACCGATTTGGCGTCGCGTGGCATCCACGTTCAGGATATCGCGCACGTCATCAACTACGATTTGCCCGATGGAGCGGAGAGCTTTATCCACCGCGTAGGCCGCACTGGCCGCGCGGGCGGACAGGGCGTTGCTTCCACCCTGTTTGGGCGAGACCAACGGTCAGACCTGCTGCAACTGGAGCGCACGCTCGGCATCAAGATGGAGATGGTGCGTGAGAGCGTGGATCACACCGGGAAAAACGAAGGCCGCAGCAGTCGTCCAGCGTCTCCGCGGCACACCCATTCGCACGCAGCAAGACCTTTGGGTGAGCGAGCTCATCAGGAAGCTGGATCCAGATTTGCAATGACACGGCTTCCGGGAGAATTCCTGCAAGCGCAAATGGAAAACTAGCAAAAACAAAACCGGAATTCCTTTCCGATCCAACATGGAGAGGAATTCCGGTTTGAATTACTCTTCGAATTCAACCCTTCAGCACAAGACCGGACTTACCTACTCCCAATGAAACCCGGCCACCTGAAATTCCATTTGAGGGAAACCTGGTGGGTGGTCAAGCTCACCGGCGTTAGGCCCGGGGTTACGCCAAAACTCTGCGTGGCAAAACTGCCGCTAAGGGTTGGCGAACCGAAGTCGTGAGAGGGGACAGAGAAATTCGTATAGCGGTATTCCACACCCCAACTCATCTGATGTCCAAAGGACTTTTCAAATCCGGCACCCACGGTCCAGCCAATGTGAAGCTTGCTCTGGGTGTAACTGTTTGTGAAGGGACCCAACTGTTCTTCGATAGAATTGAAAGCGTCGGCGTTTAGGACGGGGGTATAGGTCCCCGTGGTTGTGACCTCCAAATCCGTGAAGGCCGCCCCACCGGTGGCGTAGACCATGCAGTGGCGGTGCGCCAGCCCTACACGAAGGCGCGCTGTGGAGACCCAGTCAATCCTGCCTGTGTCATGAACGGCCACGGTGGCGCCAGTCGTCAGCAGGGTCGCCGGCAGGATATCCACCACATTGGGCGAAGTGCGATTCAGGTTCGTGCCGTCAAAATCGCCCTCGAATCCAAAGACCCAGTGGTGCAATTGAACATCAAACCCCACCTGGCTGCCGTAAAGAAAAGAGCCGCCGTTGCGTGTCTCTGAAAGCGCCAAGGGAGCCGTGGTTGGGGGTACGAAAACAATGAAATTGGGGACAGCCAACCTGGCTGAGTCTATAAAGATGTCGATGCCTGAGACCTGAGCCACATTTGCAGTGGAGGGGCCGAAGTCGTAATGCCCCCAAAGTGCACCTACGTTGAGGCCAAGATGGAATCCCCGCCAGTTGGTCAGATCCGTGTCATTTGATTTGCCCTGCGCGAAGACACCCGGCGCGGCTGCGCCCAACAGTCCGGCCACCACGATGAGCGCCAAAACCACCCTGAGAGCCGTTTGAGCCCAAATAATCCCTGAATTACGTCGAATAATTGTCGTGTCCATTTTCCCCACCCTCCTCACCCTGCACTGAAACGGTTGAATTATGCCAAAAAACACAAGCAATTGCTCGAATTTTGTTGCGGATTACTCAAGAGGAAAGATTGCGCCGGAAGACGCGCCCACTGCTACGCGACGCTGGGAGGAATGGCCCGGATTTCCAATGGAGGGTCAAGATGGCGCGCCCGAGGAGAAGATATTAGAGTTCTCCTCGCCGATTTCGTGGTCAGCTTGACGCATGGTGAATTCCCTGCTCGCTCGAGCCAGTCACTCACTCGGGAGCTCTTTGGGACTCGTAGAGTAACTCCATCTAATGCCAGAAGGCCCAGTTCTTTGGAGTATTTGAACTTGAAGCGCATTTTCCAAATAAATCATACGTTGGTTGCTATGTTTCCGATTGAAGTAGAATGGCTGGGTTCGGGGCCTCCGGCATAAGGGGTCTCTCAATGATACGCTCGCCAAACAAGCCGTTCAGGTTCCTTGCCCTCTCAACGCTAATCCTGACTACCTTCACGGTCGCTGGCATTGGCTCCCAAAAGAGCCCACTCCAAGTCTCGCCGCAATCGAATGTGCCCGCCCCGGACTACTTCCCGCCCGGCCGGAACGATGCAGGCATATTCCCGTACGTTTTGTACAATTTGAAAGAACCATCGCTCTTTCAAGCTGCAAAGAATCCCACCGCCGTTTCCTTCAGAATGAGTGTTGTTGGATATGTGACCGCGTGGATGATGTCGATCCGGCTTGATGTCAATCCGGATGGGAGCGGGCAAATCACGAGTGCGACGTCAACCTGGCATGCAGCAGTTAAGAGCGAGAGCAAAAACGTCTCTCCATTGGAAGTCAAAGAGTTCCTTCAATTGGTTGACAAGGTCGGATTCTGGTCGATGACGAAGATTGAGGAAATATCCGAATTGAATGGTCGCAAAGTGTACATCCGCGATGGTGGCGCCTGGATCGTGGAAGGAGTGCGTAATGGTTCGTTCCACTATGTTTATGGTCCTAATCCAAAATCCGGTCCAATCATGGAAATTGTTCATTATCTGGCAAGGGACCTCGCAAGACTCGGCAACTCCGAGCTCTCCATCCCGGGATATCCTATGGATTCCACACACTATGACAAGCTGTTGGGGCGAATGAATGAGGTCCAATTACCCAACCTCGCCAAGGATTTTAATGTTGAAGTCTATCGCTTGATGATTCTTCCAACTTGGGGGAATCCCATCGTCATAAAGGTTCAAAGACATGGGGACCTTTATGCGCTTTCAGTTCGCCGCCTTGATGGCCAGGCAGGATTTGACACCGGTAATTTAGTCGAATCAAAAGAAATTGAACTGAGTGCGGACGATTCAAAAACCCTTGCAGGGCTAGTCCAGAGTCTGAACTTTTTCCAATTGTCTGAGGACGATAGCGTGGTCGGGGATGATGGCGACGACTGGATTATCGAGGGCGTTTCGCAAGGCAAATATCATGTTGCTCTACGATGGTGCGCGGCAGGCTACAATCCGGATAAGCGCGGGCTGAAACCATTTCTTACCTTTTGCAAATTCTTGGTCGATAAGTCCAGGCTTTCAGAGAGGCCTAAGAACAAGGGCCACAAACTGATCTAAGTTGAGAAATCGATATTTCGTGTACAGGCAGACAATTGGAAGCTTGATTGACTTCATGCGAAGCGAGCTTGCAAACTAGGTTCTAATCGGACTAGGAGTTCTTGCCTGAAATTATTGCATTAAGATCACCCAACAAATGGCGCGCCCGAGGAGATTCGAACTCCTGACCTTGTGCTTCGGAGGCACACGCTCTATCCATCTGAGCTACGGGCGCGCGGTTTTGGCCGCGAGAAAATCGCGGGAAACAGCGCGAAGATTGTAACGCGGATTGATGCCGCAGGCCAACGAGGGGCATCCTCCTATCGCGCATTCGGCGCGGAGCGCCAGGCGAGATTGCCGAAGCGCTTAGGACGCAGGAGCCGCGCTTCCGCCAGTTCGTCGGCGATGAGGGCGGGGGATACGCCGCGGTCGCGCGCCAACTCCAATACGCGAAGCGTGCGGGCATGGATGCGCGCGATGGTGGTCAGGCTCTCCGCGCGACCGAGCAGATGATACTCAGCGCCACGGATGAGGCCCCCGGCGTTGACGAGATAATCCGGGGCATAAAGGATGCCGCGGCGGGCCAAGGCCTCGCCGGCTTCCGGGCCCGTGAGGATGTTGTTCGCGGAACCGCAAACGATTCGCGCGCGAATGCCAGCCACGGAGTCGGGCGAAATGACTCCTCCAAGCGCGCAGGGGGCGAGGACGTCGCAATCGGCATTGAGAATTTCATCCACGTGGGGGGTCCTTGCGCAAAACTCTCCGGCGACATGCGCAAGGCGCTCTGTATCGATATCCGCGAGGATCAGCTCGAATCCCTCCCTGTGCAGGATCCGCGCAAGGTGGTGGCCGACGCTGCCCACACCCTGGATGGCCACGCGAATTCTGCCTTTGATGCCCGCAAATTCCAGGCAGGCGCGCATCCCATGCCAGACTCCGATGGCGGTGTGCTCGCTGACGTCGCCAAGTTCGGGAGATGGCTCGCGGGCCACATAGCACGTGGAAGTGGCAATGGCCGCAAGGTCGTCGTCCGTGATGCCGACATCGCGGCCACAGAAGTAACGGCCGCCCAAGCTCTCCACCATGCAGCCGAAGTCAGCGAAGGCCTCGGCGCGCCGCAATCCATCGTGCAACATGATGACCGACTTCCCTCCGCCGCAAGGAAGCTCGGCGAGCGAAGCCTTGTAAGTCATCCCTCGAGAGAGACGGAGCGCGTCGGTGAGCGCGGCATCGTCACTGGCGTAGCGCCAGATGCGCACGCCGCCCAGGGCCGGGCCGAGAGTTGTGTCATGGATGGCGAGGAATCCGCGCAGGCCCGTTGCATTATTGTTGAAGGCGATGACCTGCTCGTGGTCATGCTGGGCGAGTTGTTGGAACAGTTCCATCGCCTGCAACTTTGCGGGAGCGGGGCGGCACGGTCAACCTCCAAAGTGGCTGCAATTCTCGAGCGCACGACAAGTATCAAAGCGAAGGCCCCGCAAGGCCACGAATTGTGGCTTGCGGGGCCGGTTGTCGCTGGGGCTGGGCCGGCTATCTGCCGGGTACTTTCTTCGGCGGATGCTGCTGCAGCTCCTGCTTCAGCGTTTCCACCGCCTTCTCAAGTTGCATGTCGCGCCCGGCGAAATAGTCCGGGGGAGTGTTGTCCACCCAAACGTCGGCAGGCACGCCATAGTTTTCGAGGTTGTAGCCATCAATACTCCACAACCCCGTTCCGGGCGTGCGCAACATGGAACCATCGATCATGCGGAATGCGCCGGTCCCGATGACCGAGCTGTTGGAGTTCACGCCGACGGTTTTGCCGAGCCCCAGGCGGCGAACGCCGTCGGGGAAAACCTCGGCGTCGCTGAACGAGCGCTCGTTCTCCATGACCACGATGGGTCCGAAAAAGGCGCGTTGCGGCCGGGTGATATAGACCGAATCGCGTCCACGCGTGTACTGATATTGATGTTGCTGAAGGATTTCGATCAGTTCCTGGTCGATGCCACCGCCGCCGTTGAAGCGCTGGTCAATAATCAGCGCTTTCTTGAAGTGGTTGTCGGCCAGGTCCCTCTCGAATTTGGCGAGCGAAGGCGCATTCATGGCCCGGATGTGGAGATAGCCGATTTCGCCGTTGGACATCTTCTCGACCATGGCGGCGCGATCGGCAACCCACTTTTCATATTGAAGCGTGGCGTAGGCCATGCCGGTGACCGGCGTAATGCGCACGGTCCACGCGCCATCGGCCTGCGGGCGGGAGTTCACCAGGAAATCGAACTTGCGCCCCGCAACGAGATTGTAATTCCTCCAGTAGTTGTCCCCGGAGCGCACCGTGGCTCCGTTGATACCGATGATGTAATTCCCGACTGCGATTTTCAGGTAGTCATGGTCCGCGGGGCCGCCCTTATAAATATAGGAGACCTTGTAGAAACCGGACGCGTCAGCGGCGAGGTCGAAGCCCGGCTGGCGGGTCTGGACATTTTCACCTGTGTTGGGTGTGCCTCCACCAGAAAGGCCAGTGTGGGAGGCGCTGAGTTCGCCGATCATCTGGAGAATGACATTCTGCAACTCGGCGCGATCCCCCACATCGGAGAGCAACGGCTCATAAACGGTGCGGTAGCGAGCCCAGTCGACACCGTTCATATTGGCATCGTAGAAGCGGTGTTTCATCACGCGCCAGGCCTCCGCGAAGATCTGCTTGCGCTCAGCCTGCTCATCCACTTCCACGTGAACCGTGAAATTCACGCGACGCCGAGGCACGACGGTAGTGGTGGCTGTGGTTCCGCCACCCGCTGCTCCACCTCCGGTTGCTTCGCCGGCGGCGGGAGCCGTGGCAGTGGCGCCGGCTGCAGGAGGCGCGGTCCGAACAGACCAAATACCGTTGCGCTCCATGAAAAAGAGAGTCGCGCCATCGCGGGAGAATTGCAGGCGGGAGATGCCACCGCCCGCGCCGCCGCCTGCGGGAGGTGTTGCATCATCCGCCGCGGGTGGAGGCGTGGACTGCGTGAGACGCCGGAGCTGTGAGCCATCCGCCTGAATCAGATACAAAGTGGAGACATTCTGCCCGTCAACATCCACGGCGGAAACGAATGCGTAGCTGCGGCTATCCGGAGATGGCACAACGGTGGAGATACTGTCCGTCAGCCGGGTAATCTGATTGATGCGGCGCTCCATGCCGTCAAAATCAATTTTCGTTTCGGCTGGAGCTGTGGCGCCGCCCGCACCTCCGCGGCCCGCACCGCGCCCGCCCATCATGCGGGCCTGTTCCTCGGTGTCAACGTCGCGGCTCATGGAGTCGGTATCTTCCTTGGAGAGCGAAAGACTGTAAACCGAAGCGACGTTTTGACGAAGCGTCGCGGAGCCTCCCTGGACATAGCCGGCGAAGAAGATGAGCTTCCTGCCGTCGGCGGTGAACCGCGGGTCAAAGCTGCTGAACAGTTTCGCGTCGGGCAGGCGGTGCTCATCGCCACCCGCGGCGGCAACGAAATAGACATGGGAGCGAAGGTCGCGGTCGGACTTTGCGTAGGCGATCCACGAGCCGTCAGGAGAGACAGTGACGCCGCTGATATTGCTGGCGTCGTTGGTGGCCAGCACGCGCGCTTGACCGGTGTCCACATTCACCAGATAGAGTTTGTGGTCAGAGGCGGTGAAGAGCAGCCCCTTGGAGTCCGGCATCCAATCGAGGCTGAGCTTTTCAGTATCGGCGTCGGAAAGTTTCTTGGCACCGGTGCCGTCGGGCATGGCGATCCAGACCTCGTCGCGGCCGGAAGCATCGCTGACGTAGGCGATCCACTTGCCATCGGGGGACCAGCGCGGGTTCTCTTCACGCGTATAGCTGTTGGTGACGCGTGAGGCGTCGCCGCGATCCGTGGCGATGGTGAAAATCTCCCCATGCGCCGCGATGGTGGCGCGCAGCGAAGAGGGAGAGAGGTCATAGCTATCCGTTTCGCCGGTGATGGTCATGACGTGGAAATTGTTGGTCTTACTGTCGGAAGCGATATCAATTTTCACTTCCGTGGCGCGGCCGCTCGCCGTGTCCAGCTTCCACAATCCCAGGGCCTCCTCGAATACGATGACTTTCCCGTCGGGAGAGGCCGAGGGGAAAAAGAGCGAGCCATCCGTGAAGTGCGTTACTTGAACGGGCGCGCCGCCATTTTCCGGAATCTTCCAGAGGTTGTTGGTGGAACGCAGCAATTCGGGCGAGCCCGCTTTGGCATGGACGTCGCGGTCGGAAACAAAATAGATGGAGCCATTGGCATAGACAGGCCAGATGTTGTTGGCCCTCTCCTGGTCGTTGGTGATGTCCTGGTCCAGAAGCTTCTTGTAGGTCTTGGTCTTCAAGTCCACCACCCAGAGATCGGCGGCGTTGCTGCCGCGGTAGTGCTTGCGCCACCACACCGGGGTGTGGCGATTGAAAACAAATTTCGATCCGTCGGGAGAGTAGCTGCCCGAGTAGCCCCAGTCCGTGGGCATCTGCTGTTCGAGGCCGCCTTCAACGGAAACTTCGTACAGAGTGGTGACTCCGGGAAACGGTTCGCCGCGACCAGAACTAAAGATGACGCGCTTGCCATCGCGCGACCATCCCACGACAGTGTCGGCGGCGCTGTTAAAGGTGAGCTGCTTCGCCTCCCCGCCCGCGGCCGGAATCACGAAGACGTCGAGATTCCCATAGCGATTGGAGGAAAAAGCGATCCAGCGGCCGTCCGGTGAAAAGCGCGGGTGATCATCATGCGCGGCGTTGACGGTCACCCGTCGTGGGTTCGAACCGTCATCGTTCGCCACCCAGATGCTTCCAAAGTAGCTGAAGACGATTTTCCCGTTGTTGTAGTCCGGGTGCCGCGGAATCCGAATGGGCTTCGACCACGTCGTCGCTGCGAGCAGAGCCAGCGACGCCAGAACCAGCGCGAGGCGCTTGATCACGTCATCCTCCAGAGTTGCGAAATTAGGTGGGAACCGACCACTCCAGCTCTTCGGCAAAGCCGTCCCCGGGCCGGAGCAAACTCACTCGGCAGTAGAGACGCGCGGCCTTGCGCGCAGGTTTCAACGGGCTGGCGATTCGGGGCGGGCGAGACTGCTGCTAGCTTCTTGCCAATGATGCGATGTGACGCGCGAGTTTTTGGATCTCCTCGGCCTTGCGCAACATGGAAATGGAAAGCACTTCCGTGGAATCAGTCTTATCCACTTCCTTTTTCAGATCCTGAGCGAGCTGCAACAGTTGGTTCACATCACGATGAAGATTGCTCTGGTTTGCCTTCAGTGTCTGCTTGGGATCCGTGGGTTCCACGTTGTGAACGTCGCCTTTGGGATTGTCCTTCGAGTTTGAACCCGCCGGGCCAATGGGAGACTGCGAAGGGTTTGTCCCCGGCCCTGGTGCGGGCCGCGGAGGCCTTTCGGGCGGGTTTTGCTGGCCTCCTTGCACTTGGGGTGAAGCAGCGGCGCCCCGCGTGGCCCACAAGGCTACAATGGCGCCGGGGACAAATTTCAGGAAAAACCTGCGCGAATTCGTTGTATTCATGCGCGTCCCCCGCGTTCGCCGGCCTTGCGCCTGGTCTGGCTGGCGACACCCGTCCGGATGCTATAGACTTGTTCCGCCCATATTGTATGACTAATTTCCTTTCCCGATGGACAGATTTGCTGGTGAGCCGGTGTTTGCGGCTTGCGGGAATTCTCCTGCTGGCCATTGTGCTCATCCGCCTGATGAGGGGGTTCACGCGCCGCCTGGTGAAGAAGGCCGGTGCGGAGGCCGGGACGCGGCCCGGCCGGATGCGCGAGCAACAAACGCAAACCGTAGCGCAGATCCTGCACAACGCCG
>JBGOTC010000065.1:0-11463 GCA_041476305.1 Terriglobia bacterium | reverse complement strand
GCCCCAGGCGGGGTAGTTCGTTGAGCCGGTGGTGCTGGCGGCGCTCAAGCGCCCAAGGGCGTCATACGTGTAGCTGGCACTGCGGCCGTTATCCACATTATCAGTGATGCCGGCAATCAGCCCGTCGTTGCTTCCCGCGGAACCATAACTATAGCTCAGGCTGAAAAGCGTGCCGCCGCTGTTTGAATAGGAAAGCGAAGTCATCTGGAGACGGTCGGAGGAATAGCCCATGCTGGCGCTGACTCCATTGCCGTAATTCATGGCGGTCACTTGTCCAGCGGTGTTGAAGGTGAAGCCGCTGGCATAGTAGGTGGAGGGAGAGCAGCCCGTGGCGTTGCCGGTTATCGAGCAGACTCTGCCGATGGCATCGTAATTCTGCAGCACATCGCGATTGGAGGGATAGGTGATTTTCGTCAACTCGCTCGCGAGATTGTAATAGTACTTGGTCGTGTAGGTCGTGCTGCCGATGACCTTATCCATCTGCGTAGTGCGTCCCAGAGAGTCGTAAGTATAGCTCTCGCTGCCCACGCCATCGGTCATCTGCGTCAGGCGACCGTTGTTGTTCGAGCTGGAGCTTGTCCCATAAGTGTAATTCACTGTGGACGTTCCCGTGATTCCAGTGCTGCCCACGTTGTAACTGACCTCCGTCAGGCGATTCAGCGTGTCATAGCTGAAATTGGTGACCACGCCGCGAGCATCTGTAGTGCTGGTGACGAGATTGAAGCTGTTGTAACCGTTCTGCTGACAGGTCCCGCTGGAAACTGGTCCAATGCAAACCGTTCCGGCTTCCGGCGTTGTGGATTGCGTCAGGCGCCCCATGCCGTCGTAGGTGTAGCTGCGCGTTTGAGAGCCTTGCGAAACCTGCGTAAGTTCGTCCAGCAAATTGTATGTGTAGTCGGTTTCGTAGTTCAACGTGCTCGGGTCTTCATAAACTTTGGAGAGTCTTCCGAGGCCGTCCGAACAGCTCTGGCGCGTCTTACCCGCAGGATCCGAACCGGTTGCGCAGTTTGCTGAATAGGAAGTTGTGGCGGACGCGCTCCCGCCCGGGAGAATCGCTGTCAGCGGGCGGCCAAGGCCGTCAAAATGCGCTTCGGTCCAATACGAGGGGGAAGTTGTATAGGGATTACTCGATTTGTAAACGCGTCCGACTGGATCGTACTGTGATTGAACGATGGAATAAGTTGTGCCGCTCGCGTCCTTGAGGGATGAAGTGACAGGCCGACCAAGCCCATCGAAGGCGGTCGCATTCACCACGGAGTGCGAGGTATCCACAGGTGAGGTGGAAGTGACGATGAGGTTCGAATCATCATAGCTCGTCGTTGCTTGAACACTGTCGGGTCGCGTGACAGATGTCAGACGTCCGTACACATCGTAACTGTAGGTCGTGACCTTGCCGTTTTCGTCCGTGGACGTGGCAACAGCACCGATGTAAGCGTTGTAGGTAGCGCTCTTCGTGAGCTGCGGGTTGCCGGAGCCGGAAGGCCCGCTTACGACGGAGTCAGGGGCGAAGTATTGTGTAGTCGAGGAATAGTTGAATTGCTTCGTCTGGCAGCAGTTGACCTGCGCTGTGAGGACGTTGCCGAGCGTGTTGTAGGTGAAGGCTTTGGTGACGCCTCCCGAGGGCGTGGCCGGCGAAGTGTAAGTTGTGATCGATGTGAGGTTGCCGCGCGAAGTGAACGAGGATCCAAAATTGGTGTCGTCGTGTTGGGCAGCCCCCGTGACGGAGGATGGCGTGGAGCCGTCGTATCCGCGGTCTTCACGATAGACAACCGTGCCGCTCGAGTTCTTTACGAGTTTCTGTGAGAGCCTCCAGCCCGCGACATTCGTGTAAGAGAAGTCCGTTTCCCGAACGAGTGTTCCGGGAAGGCTTGATGTCCAGTCGTATTCCTTGACCTGCGTCAAATTGCCGTTGGAATCGTAGGTCGTATCCACTTCCACTTTGTGAGTGCTGTCGAGGATGGTTACTCGCGTGGCCGGGCTGCCATTGGAAGCCCAGGTCTTGTCCACTTCGCTTAGCAAAGTTCCGGATGTCGAACCCTGATAATACTTTTCGGTCGTTTCCTGTCCGCTGGTGTTGAAGGTATAGACGGACTGGTTTGCGGCCGAATCGTACGGCAATTGTGGGGCAGTGATCGTGGTTGTTCCACTGGCTCCAGAGATGCTTGTCCGCGCGTACGTCCAGGTGTTCGAGGTGGAGCCGTCGTTGATGACTCGATTCATGCCGGCCGTGGTGGCATCGGAGCAGTTAACACCATCGTTGGTGGAGGAATAGTCGTACTGGTAATAGCCGCCGGTGGGAAGGGTGACCTTCTTCACGCGACCGGTTATGTAGCTGGAGTAGCTGGGCGTGGCTTCATAGGTGATCAGATATTTCTTGCCGTTTGGCAAATCAATTTCCGAGGGCAGGCTGGCGCTTCCGTTGTATTCGACGGCGGAGCAACCGAAATTGGTCTTGATGTTGTAGCTGGAATAGACAACGGTGATGGTCTGGTAGGCCCCGGTCGGATCGAGAAATTGGTACGTCGCGCTCGTTCCATCAACTGTTTTCAACGCCTGGCGGCCAGCGGAGTCCGTCCAGGTGTAATGGCCAGATGAGGTGAGCGACCTGGAAATGGTGTTTCCGTTGGCGTCAATCAGGTTATCGCCCTGCTGTTGCATCCCATTTCTGAAGGTCACGTAGTCTGTGGCGGCGTCGAGATAGATACCACTGCCGTCCGAAGCAACCTCTCCTCCCGGGCTGGTACTGGAGGCACAGTCCGGAGCGTCCGAGGCGTCATACCAATCAATGCTGGGGAAGGAGTGGACTGTCCCGCTCGCATCTATGAAAGTGTAATTGTTGTGTTCCGTGTAGTACTCAGTTCCCCAAACCCACATTTGTGACTCTTCATCGAAATAGCGGTAACTGCAGGAAACAGTATGTGTGGAGTGGTGGACTCGACCGAGGGGGCCGATGAAATTCCAGCCCCATGTCGCGTTCCCACTCGCGTCCGTGACGGGGGTCCAGGCACCGCCAGCGTATTTCCAGATGAGGGAGTTATAGATCAGCGCGAAATTCAGGTCTATGCCCCGGCCGGGAGAATGCGCAATGGGGAACGCGAAATTGACATTAAGATTCTGTCGATTCACGGAGTCAAAACCGCCAGGTTGGAATGAACCGTAGGGCGGGAAGCCTGTGGTGGAGGTCTGAGGAAGCGCGACCAATGGGAAGAGGCATGCAACGAAGAGAAGCGCCAGAAAACGGAAAGCGATTGAAGTTTTCATTGCGCCCTCCCTGCAGGCACCGGAAAATCCGTGTTAGTGAGCCCGGTATTTATGTTTGCACTGCTGATCGTGATCGTTGTCCACGGCGTGCCGTTCAAGGACTTCTGAATTTGAAACGGGAGTAAGACACCATTCACATTTCGGAAATCGGAGTACGTGTAAACAAGCGGTATTCGCGGCGCGTCCCCCCCAGATTCGCGTTTTTCGAGTGCTAGGTGTAGGGGGAGGTTTGTCGCGGCGTCGATCCATAAGTCGCGCACATTGAAGCCCGCTGGTGGGCGGTGCTTTGCAGAAAAGAATGTGTTCCAGAGGCGGATGTGATGGGCTTGCCCGCCCTCAATGGATTCGAGGCCAACGTAAACAAGCGCCGCATCGCGGTTGCTCAGAGCCCAGGCGATCAAGGGCAAGGGGAAGTCATAACACTGGCTTGAAGCGGAGGGTTCAAAGGCGAGCCGATTGGTTGTTCCGGCCTTTGTTTCGGCGGCGACTACACCCGAGAAAACTGTTACGTGGCGGGCGCTTTCCGTCTGGATGTCTTCGACCGTTTGGTCGGTGCCGCGACTGAGGATTCGGACGGTTCCGCTCTTCGTTGTGGATCCGGCCACGATAGTGATTGTGCCTGTAGCGAGCGTGTCAGTGGGTAGGGCGCCACCCATAGCGGCAAATGATTGCTTGAGGACACTGAGAGCTTGCGCGTCGCGCTCGAGTGGGGTTGGAGGGGATTTGGGAGCCTGCTGGCCCTTTGCTGAAAACGAAAGAACAAGGAAAAGACCGAGAAGAGGAAGAAGGCGAAAGCGGTGCATGGAAACCTCCCGAACTGGGAACTAATCGCGCTTATAGGCTTCGATGGCATCAGTGTCAAGTGAAAATAGGATAAACGGGAGATTATTGTAATGTTCCCTGTGAATATCCAAGAAATGGAAGGTGGGGAGCCTGTCAGTCCTACCTACACGAAGTAAAGGTGCGGAACCACGGAATTCGACCTAGTTGTGGTTCAGGCGCGCATCCAAAAGCAGAATCGTGCGGTAGAGGACTTCGGCGCCGCCCGCGATGTGCGGCCAGGTGGAAAACTCCTTTGGTGAATGGCTGATTCCGCCGCGGCTGGGGACGAAGATCATTCCGATGGGAGCGATCCGGGCGATTTCCTGCGCGTCGTGGCCCGCTCCGCTGGGCAGTTCGCGTGTGGCGAGACCCGCAGCGGCCGCAGCCTCACGAATAGCGGACTTGAAGGCAGCATCGGTTTCCGCCGGCTCCACGGTATCCACCAGCGTGCACTGCGTGGTGACATTTTCTTCCTTATCAATTTCCGCGAAGCGTTTCTCGATGCGCGCCCAGATGGTGTCAATCGTGTCGGACTTAAGGTCGCGCATGTCGATGGTGAACTCCACGCGACCGGGGACGACGTTCGGCGCGCCCGGCTCAGCCTCGATGACGCCGACGGTGCCCACCTGCTTGCCGGGGGTGCGGCGGGTTTCTTCGCGCACTGCAAGCGCCTCACGCGCCGCGGCAGCGAGGGCGTCCTGGCGGTGATCCATGGGAGTTGTCCCGGCGTGATTGGCGAAGCCGGTCACCACGCAGTTGCGCCTCTTGATGCCGACGATGCCCTGAACAATTCCAATGGGAATGCTCTCCGCGTCAAGCACACCGCCCTGCTCGATGTGCAGCTCGACGTAGCCGGCGAGGGAGGACGCGGGTATCTTCGCGCTCAAGAACTTGGCGGGGTCCTGCCCATAGCGGCGCAACCAGTCGGCGAGTGTCAACCCCTGCTCATCCTTGCGTTGGAGGACATCCCGATTCAATAAACCAGCCGCAGCGGCGGAGCCGAAAGTGCCCAGGCCAAAGTGATTCCCCTCTTCATTGGTCCAAATGACGACTTCGAGAGGGTGGCGCGTGACAATCTTGTGTTCATTGAGGGCGCGAATCACTTCAATGGCGCCCATGCTGCCGACGTCGCCATCGAAGTTGCCGCCGTGAAGGACGGAATCAATGTGCGAGCCGAAGAGAATCACCGGCAATCGTTCGGAGCCCGCGCGATGGCCAAAGATATTTCCGGCGGGGTCCACACGCACATCGAGACGAGCGTCACGCATCAATCCCACCACATATTCGCGCGCGGCCATATCCGTTTCCGAAAACCCCTGGCGCGTGACGCCTCCCTCGGGGTTGCGGCCGAATTCGCTCAGTTTTTCGAGAGTTCCCTGAAGCCGGTCGGAATTCACATGGCGCGCGGGTGCTGCCACTTGCTGCGAGGCACGGCCGCGCGGTGTTGAAATTGCAATCGCGCCAAGCAGCAGGAAAAAAATGAGTCCAAAGGGGAAATTCAAGGAACGCGTCCTGGTCATGCGGCTTCTCCAAAGGTCGGGCACTAGGCTACACTTTTCAAATGCCTTTTCCTACAGGCTCCGAAACACAGCCCACAAAATAGGGGATTGATTAGCGATGAATCGGTATAATCCCGGCCTGAGATGCGAAATTTTGGAAAACACCTCTGGCGAGCCTTTGGACGCGTCTGGCCGGCTTGCGTGACGCAGGCGCAGGCTGCTGCCTTCAACATGTTTCTCGCATTTTTCCCGATGCTCCTGTTGGTGCTGGGGGTGGTAAGCCGGTGGGCATTTCTACGCGACGGCGTGAAGGACGTCTTCAGCAGCCTCGGACCATTGATGCCGCCGGGCAGCGCGGCGATCCTGCAGGATTTTCTGGCGAAGCACGCCGAGCACCCCTTGAGTTGGGCATCCGTGGGATTGATCGGCACGCTTCTGGCCGGCACGCAGACGATGCGACTGCTGATCGAAGGATTTCATCTGGCGCTGAAAATTGAGCGGCCACCTGTCCGTGAGCAGGTCTGGCGCGCGCTGCTCCTGTTGTGCCTGACTCTCGGGCCGACGGTGCTGGCGGTGGTGATCGCGGTTTTCGGCAAGCAGATGAGAATCACCATTGCGCAGGAGTACGGGTCAGCGGAATGGATCGAAATTCTTTTCAGCGTGGCCCTGACAATCATCTCGCTGGTGCTGGCGATGTTCGTGCTCGCGGTGGTCTATCGTGTGGGGACGCGCGGAGTGCGCAACTGGCGCGATGTGCTGCCCGGCGCCATGATTGC
This sequence comes from Terriglobia bacterium, assembly GCA_041476305.1. Taxonomy (GTDB): domain Bacteria; phylum Acidobacteriota; class Terriglobia; order Acidiferrales; family UBA7541; genus DASTCZ01. The sequence continues at coordinate 5,105 of JBGOTC010000065.1, read as the reverse complement.
CACGCCGCTGTGGTGGCTGGTCAGTTTCTTCTTCGGATTCTACTTGAGGCATGTTCCTTACAACCTGGTGTACGGCGGTCTTGCGACGGCGATTGGTTTGATGCTGTGGATGAATCTGACCATGGTGATCATACTGTTGGGCGAGGCGTTCAACGCAGAGCGGTACGCCCACTCCCGAGCTATTGCTGCATCATGATCGCGGCGGACAGCATCGCCACAACTTTCTCAATCCTGTAGGGTTAGAAGTAATCAGAAGCAATGTGAGGAATCCTCGCTCGGCCCTTTTGCATTGGTCCGGATCGCCCGTGGAGGAAGAAAATGTCCAGCCGTAAGCAGCGTTCCGAATTTGGCGCCTGGAGACAGCGGAGCTCACTGGAATTCCTTTTGGCCGCGTCGCTGGCCGCGGCGCTGATTTTTATAGCGCCGTTCGCGGCTGCGGGTGATGACCAGAAGAAGGACAAGAATCCTCCGGTTTCCTCCAGCAAGGTCCTGAAGGGCCTCCCCATCACAGAACTCAGTGAATCGGAAGCGATACTTCACGCGCTGAACCGGCTGGCCTATGGACCGCGCCCGGGTGATGTCGAGCGCGTGCGCGAAATGGGTCTCGCGCAATGGATTGAACAACAGTTGAATCCGGATTCCATCAATGATTCGGCCATGCAGGCGCGGCTGGAAAAATATCCCACGCTGCGCATGAGTTCGGCGAGCCTGATCCGCGAGTTCCCGCAACCGCAGCAAGCGGCGCGCCGCGAGGGCAAGACCATCGAGGAGTATCGCAAGGAGCAGCAGGAGCGGCAGCGCCAGTTCAACCAGCAGATGAACGCCATGGGGAACGCGGGCGGTGATGGCGGCGATGGCTCCATGGGCGAAGGGGGCGCGCCGGGGAAAAACAACGGGCAGGGATTGAACGGCGGCGACGCGAACCGGAGTCCACTTCAGAACTACCAACAGATCAAGACACCGCAAAGAATCATCGTAGAGCTGAGCATGGCCAAGGTGGACCGCGCCATCTACAGCGACCGGCAACTCTATGAACAAATGGTGGCGTTCTGGTTCAACCACTTCAACGTGTTCGCGGGCAAGGGCGCGGACCGCTGGATGCTGACTTCCTACGAGCGCGACACGATCCGGCCTCGCGCGCTCGGCAGGTTTGAGGACCAGGTGGCCGCCCCCGCAAAAAATACGGCGATGATGTTCTACCTGGACAATTTGCTCAACACCGATCCCAAGGCGGAGCAACGTGTGGCGCAACTCCGCGGGCGCCGTGGAGCGTTTGGGATGCCACAGCAGCGGCCCGGGCAGGCACAGCAGCAACAGCAGCAACGCCGCCAGTTTGGTATCAATGAGAATTACGGGCGCGAGCTGATGGAGCTGCACACGCTCGGCGTGGATGGCGGCTACACGCAGCAGGACGTGATTGAAGTTGCCAAGTGCTTCACGGGCTGGACGATTCGCCAGCCGCAGCAGGCCGGCGATTTCTTTTTCAACGAGCAATTGCACGTCGGCGGGTCGAAGCACGTCCTGGGGCAGACGATTCATGCGGGGGGCATGAACGATGGCTTTGAGGTGATCCGCCTACTGGCCCGCGATCCGCACACCGCGCGACACATTTCGCAGCAGATTGCGCAACACTTCGTCAGCGATACGCCGCCGGCGTCGCTCGTGGACCGCATGGCGCAAACATTCACTTCGAGCGATGGTGACATCAAGTCCGTGTTGCACACGATGATTTACTCACCGGAGTTCTGGTCGCGCGCGGCTTATCGCGCGAAGATCAAGACTCCCTTTGAATTGGTGGTCTCCGCGGCGCGCGCCGTCGGCGCGCAGGTGGATATCCCGCTGCCCATGGTGATGTGGACGGCGAGGATTGGTTAAACGCTCTACCAGTGCCAGCCCCCGACGGGATACAAGGACACAGCGGAGACGTGGGTGAACACCGGCGCTCTGCTCAACCGCTTGAATTATTCGCTCACGCTCGCGAGTGGGCGCATGCGCGGCGCGCGTGTAGACCTGGCGGCGCTATTTGGCCCGGACTCCGCGGGCGATCCGCACAACGTGATGGACAAAGCGATTCAAGCCCTGCTCCACGGCGATATTTCACCGGGGACGCGCTCCACGCTCGAGAAGCAGCTTGACGATCCGCAGGTGCTGAATGCGATGCTGGACGACCGCGTGACGCAGGTGAACATGGGGACCGTGGCGGGCCTGGTGCTCGGCGCGCCGGAGTTTCAGCGCAGGTAGGCAATCGGAGAAGGAAGACGGCGATGCAAATAAATCGGCGAGTATTCATCAAGACGGGCGGGATCGCCATGCTGGGCATGAGCACGCTTCCGGCGTTTCTGCAGCGCGCCGTGGCGGGCACCGCGATGCCCAACAAGAAAAAGCTGGTGGTGCTTTTCCAGCGCGGCGCCGCGGACGGTTTAAACATGGTGGTGCCGTTCGGCGAGCAGAACTATTACCGCATGCGCCCGAGCATCGCCATTCCCGCGCCCACGCGGGGAGGGGAACTGTCGGCCATTGATCTGGATGGATTTTTCGGAGTGCATCCCTCGCTCGAGCCGCTGGCGAAACTTTTTCACAGCGATCAACTGGCGATTGTCCACGCCGCGGGATCGCCCGATACAACGCGCTCCCATTTTGACGCGCAGGACTACATGGAATCCGGCACGCCGGGCGTGAAGGCCACGGATGACGGCTGGCTCAACCGCACGATGCAGTCTTTGCCGGAGCCGGAGGCCACTCCCTTCCGCGCCGTCGCGTTGGGGCCCAATTTGCCGAGGACACTTCTGGGGTCCGCGCCTGCCCTCGCGCTACCTGACGTAAAACAGTTCCAAGTTCTGGGGGGAGGACCCGCTGCGCAAAGAGTGCAAGGCGGATTTGAGGCCATGTACGCACAAACGGTGGATTCGGCTCTGCGCGGCACGGGCACGGAAACATTTGAAGCCATCGACATGCTCAAGAAGGCCAACCCCAGCCAATTCCAGCCGGAAAACGGCGCGACCTATCCGAACAACCGGTATGGCCAAAGCATCCAGCAGGTGGCGCAGCTTCTGAAGGCGAATATTGGATTGGAAGTGGCGTTCCTCGACACCGGCGGGTGGGACAACCACGTGAACGAGGGCGGCGTGCAAGGCCAGCTCTCGAACTTGTTGCGCGATCTTGGCCAGGGGCTTGCGGCGTTTCACACCGACATGGGCGACAGGATGGAGGACGTCGTGGTGGTAACCATGTCCGAGTTCGGCCGCACCGCGCATGAAAATGGAAATCGCGGCACGGACCATGGCCACGCCAATTGCATGTTCCTGATGGGCGGGCCCGTCAAAGGCGGCAAAGTGTATGGCAAATGGCCGGGGCTGGCCCCCGAACATCTCTACGAAGGCCGCGACCTCGCGCTGACCACGGACTTTCGCTCGGTGCTGGGCGAAGTTTTGCAGGGGCACCTGGGCTCGAAGAATCTGAACACTGTGTTCCCGGGCTTCGATAACAGCCCACAGAAATTTCCGCAGTTGCTGAAGTCCTAGCGCCAAGCACACTGCGGAAGAATTGGGCCTCGCTTTCCTCACAGAGAGCGAGGTCCTTACCTTTTAAAGGCCACCGGCTAGTGGGTCATTTCCCGAATAGCCGCCCATCCTCCCTGAAACCCAAATCAGCGCGATGAACATGAGGATGAGTGGTACTTGTGCGTGGCTGCTATTCCAGTCCAGTGAGAACCTTCGCAGCCAGCGAATAGGTCCGAGAGGAGATGAGAGGGGCCGTCGGTAGAGGGTCCATCAAAAATGCGAACATCGTCGACGACAAATCGACCATTCTCGGCCACCACTTTGGCGGCGACCCGCCACTCCAGGTCGGGGGGATACCCGCTCGCTGGTCGCGGCTTGTGTCCGAGGTTAGTGTGATCGTACTCGATCCACACAAAAACCAGGAATGACCCATCTTTTTGCGGTTCTTTTCTATCGACACTCCAGTGAGTTGGCAATGCCCGTTTACCGTCACCGGAGAAAATGCCCCATTTCTGCCACGCGGGGCCCACATTGGTGCCCGTTGTGCGTCGTTGCCGAGAGTAATCTTCTTGACAGGCGCGTGCTGTTTGAAGCCGCTCGACCAATCGCTTACTTAGAAACGGCCGGATGGCCTTCATTTCCGCTCCCGCTGGGATGCCGATCGGGTGGCGGACCGCAATCTCCGAGTACAGCTTTTCCACTCCGCCGGTGACCGCAGGTTGATCGAGAAGGGCAACGAGGTCTGAGAGCCTCTCGGAGCCGCCCGTCAAGACGAAGACCTCTTCGTAAACGGCGACATCGTAATAGAGTTTCGGGGTGCCGACGATTCCCGTGCGAATTGTTCCGATTTGAACTTTGAATTCCCCATTCTCGCCCTCTCGGCCAAACAAAACCTTTGCGCAAAGGGGATAATCCACGTCCTCATCGCCTGGTTTGAGATCACATGTGTCCGCCACGATCCAGTTCCAGATGTGAGCATGCGGTGGCCCGGTTTGCAGCCAGTCTTCCAGCCGCTGCGAGGGCAACGAAGGATCGAGCGTGTGAACGTCAATGGATTTCGCGTATGCAATCACTTGCTCTTGCGTGTAAGGGAGTTGCGCGAAGGAGGTTGAAGCAACGAGGAGCGACAGCATCCCCAGGAATCGGGCTTTCACGCTACCACCCCATGAAGTGTGGTCACAAATATCTTAGACCCCGCAATTGGGCAACTGGTTCCCAGCAGCATATTCCACAATCGGCTGAAGTGCCCGCGAGATCGCTTTTCATCAGGGAGGCTGGGAGATTGTAGTTCGGAAGGGTTACGCGAAACTCGGAAACTGACCCACCACCGGTTACCGTATCCTGTTGCTTTCCCGCCGCTGATTGCTTATGTTTTCCCCGGCTTACCGGCACTCTCCAGGACTATCCAAATCAATGGGCCTCTCCACGAGAGAGGCAGGCGGGCGGGAACAAATGACAAAGCAATTTGGCGGGCTTTCAACTTCAGGCGGGACGATGGCGCGAATCATCAATGGCGCGGAATTACTGGCGATCTTTTGCGCGCTGGTATTCATTCTTCACGGCGCGGTGATCGCGCAGACGAAGCCGGCGACGCCCGCGCCGAAG
>JBGOTC010000064.1:0-11472 GCA_041476305.1 Terriglobia bacterium | reverse complement strand
CTTTCCACTCCGCGTCGCGAGTCGTAATGCGATAAACACACATGGCAGCGATAAACAGGCCTGTTAGGCCGAGAGCATAACGAATCCAGAATCGCCGTTTCCCGAGTCCTGCGTCCCAGAGGGCCACCAATCCCCAAGCCGCCAGCCAGCAGAAACCGATGGAAGGAAGATAGAGATATCGCTCTGCCAGCGCACTGATGGGCATCCATCGCGCGTTCAGCGCCGGCGCCAGCAGGACCAGCATCCACGCGAGCCCGAAGGCGACGCCTCGGTCCTTCTTCCAGAGAATTGAGAAGATCACGACGAGTCCAAGGATCCATGCCGCGCCAACGAGTACGCCGAAATCAAGGGGACTCGTGCTCGGCGCGAAGGGGTGATAAATCGAAAGGGTAGCGGGCCACACCAGTTTGTTCATGTACTGGCCCAACAGCGACACACCGGAAAGGAAAGTCGAAAACCAGGAAAGTTGCGCTCGGAGAGGACTCGGCACCAGTTGACCCATGAATTGGATCCGGCCATACAAATAAAGTCCTGTCAGCAACCAAAGAGGACTGTAACGCCACAATTTTTGCCCCCAGGTTGTAGTCGCGCGATCCGGGCGGAAGAAATGCTCATAGGCCGTCGCCACCGCCGGAAACATGACCGCCGGCTCCTTGGAGAGCAGCGCGAGGACAAAACACAAGCAGGTTGCAATGGGGGGCCACCACATCCGCTTCAATGCGATGCCAATGTCGAGATAGAACCAGGTTGTCGCCAGGAGGAAGAGCGTGACCTGCAAATCCGGAAGGGCCGCGACCCAGGCAACCACTTCCGTGTGCACCGGGTGTAGGGCGAACAGGAGGGAGGCCCAGAAAGCAATGCTGTCCGACTTCAACAGTTTGCGTGTCACCGCGAATAGCAACAGCACCACGGCCACATGGAGAAGCACATTCGCCAAGTGGAAAGCATAGGCCAGTGGACCGTACGCCTGATAGATGACCTGGTATTGGAGCGACATCATAGGGCGGTAGAAATTTGTTATCGCCCTGGTGTTTTGGAATGACCACACGGAAGTGGTTAGGATCTGCTTCACAAATTGGAAACTCTGCAGATAGGGATTTCCCAGGACCTGGTAGTGGTCGTCGTAAACAAACCCGTTCCAGAGCGTGCCTAGGTAGGGGACAGCCGAGGTCAGGGAAAGGATTGCGTAGAGTTTCAGACGGGAATGTTTGCCACCGGTGTCTCCCGGTCGTTTGTCTAATTTTGCCTTCGGAGCTAAATCCATGGGCCCGCCGCGAGTATTCTACTCATGCCGCGCGCTCGGAGCGCACTTGCCTTGCGATGGGTTGTGCAAACGCAAAATGTCAAACTAAATGAGAGAGGTCGGCCTGCACTTCCAAATCTCTGGCAACTCAGCCGCACTCCTGATACTCTAATGACGGGAAAGTGGTGTACCGGGCTGGGAACTGAGGGCCCGCCCTGGGCGCTTAGGGGCATCTTGCTCCAGGGAGTTGTGCAATGTTTCGTACAAATCAGCGTAACCGCGGTTTTTCTCTCCTCGAACTCCTCATTGTCATAGCGATCATTGTCACCATCATGCTGATCGCACTGCCGAACATGAGTCACGTTCGGATGTCCACGAACGAGACGTCGGCGCTTGCTTCGTTAAAGGCCTTCGGCGAAGCAATTATCCTTTACCAGTCCAATTACAAGACCTATCCGAAGAACCAGTCCGACTTGGGGCCGGCGCAAAATAACATCGTGTCGATAACTTCCGCTGGATTACTGGACTCCATCCTTGCGCCTCCGGGTTCTGCCACTTCAACAAAAGACGGCTACACGTTCCGGTACACTGCGGGGCCGGCGGATCCGAACGGCGTGATCCTGACCTATACAATCAATGCCGACCCGCAAAGCTATAACCACACCGGAATTAAGAGCTTCTTCACCGATCAGGAAGGGATCATCCGTGTGGCAACGGATGGGTCAAAAGCCACCGCCAACAGTCCGCAGGTCCGATAGCAAGGAATGCTGGTCCGACGTCTTCTCGCCGCGCTTGGAATGTTTTCCCTCTTTGGCCCGGCGTTCGCCTCTCCCGCTGATCCTGTGCATGCGGTCGTAAAGGCTGTGGAGAGCCGCTATCACGGGGCACGCACGTTGAAAGCTGTTTTCTTTGAGCGTTACTCCGAGGGGCGCCAGAGTGTCCGCGCGGAATCGGGCACAGCGTATTTCTCACGGCCGGGCCGGATGCGCTGGGAATATGAGGAGCCGGAAACAAAATTATTCTTGACCGACGGGAAGACCGCTTGGTTCTACGTCCCGGCTGATCACACCGTCACGCGCGCCGCAATGAAGGAATCGAGCGACTGGCGTACTCCGCTGGCCCTGCTCACAGGCAATGCAAATCTCTCCAAGTTCTGCAAACGCATCGAGCTGGTGGAAAGCGCCCACGGGGATGGGGGAACCGTCACTCTGCGATGCGAACCGTCAGCAGCGCAACAAGCCAGGCAAATGTCAGCAGGAGAGGCGCTGACGCCGGCACAGTCAGGCGACATCCGCGAGATCTTGCTGACCGTGGATCCCCGCGATGGCTGGCTGTCGGGCGTCGTCATCCGACAAGCCGGCGGGATTGAGATGGAATACCGGTTCGGAAAGTGGCAGGAGAATATGGATTTGCCTGCCGCTATGTTCCGTTTTTCCGCGCCCCAAGGAGTGGCTATTGTAGATGGCAATTCGGCCTCAACAGGGAATGCAAGGCCCCGCGGTAGCCCTCCCCACTGAACTTTTTCTGTTCTCGGACAGTCTCTCCTAGGGGTAGATCAGGCTTCCAGCGGCCTCCGGCTGTGGCGGATGTATTCTTCTGCACAACGGACATTTAGCCGCGTTTCTGACCCTTTGCAATTGAGGTAAACTGGCTCCGTGGCGGATTTTGTCTGCAAAGTCGCTGACACGTCTGGACGTGTCTTCTCGCAGGTCGAGGTTGCCCAATCGACCGAGGAAGCGCGCCAGAAGCTCGTTGACCGCGGGCTCTATGTGTACTCCGTGCGCACACAGGGAGGTCTGGTTGGCGCTTTCCTCCAGCGGAAGCGCACGCGCGCAGTCGGCGGCATGGATTTTCTTGTCTTCAACCAGCAATTCAACACGCTGATTAAAGCCGGACTCCCGATTCTCAAGGCGCTGGACCTGCTCGCGGATCGCGTCGCCAGCCCGCGCCTGCGCCCCATGCTCACCGAGGTCCGTCAGCGCGTGCGTGAAGGAGCATTGCTTTCCGAGGCTTTCGAGCAGCAGGGAGGCTTTCCCAAGGTTTACACGATCTCCGTCCTGGCTGGCGAAAAGAGCGGCAATCTTCCCGGTGTCCTCGAGTATTACATCGCCTACCAGCGCGTCACCACGGGCATCCGCAAGAAATTGATTGCCGCTCTGATTTATCCCATGATTCTCGTTTTCGCGGCGACCAGCATCGTCACCTACGTGGTGGGCTTTGTGATTCCGCAATTCGCGCGCCTGTACACGGACATGAACATCACGCTGCCCCTCGCGACGCGTATCCTGGTCAGTGTTACGCTCGGATTCCGCCCTTACCTATTGGCTTCGTTCCTGGGACTGGTATTGCTGGCCGTCACCCTCTATTTTTGGTCGCGCAGCGATACTGGCGGATTCTCCATGGATCGCTTCAAGCTAAGACTGCCATTCGTGGGAGAAACCTGGATCCGTTTCCAGGTAGCGCAGTTTTCACGCACGCTCTCCACTTTGCTGGCCGGAGGGACTCCGCTCGTGCAGGCACTGGAGACATCCGCCGACGCTGTCACCAGCAGGTTAGTGCAAGACGCGATTCGACGGTCCGCCACGCTGGTGAAAGAAGGTCAATCCTTGCATCAAGCGCTGGTTGCCTCTGGATTATTTCCTGATCTTGCGCTGGATATGGTGGAAGTCGGCGAGGCCAGCGGTGCTTTGCCCGCGATGTTGACGAGCGTCGCGGAGTTCTACGAAGAAGAGGTCAACATCCGCACCGCATCCATGGTGGCGCTCATTGAACCGGCCATCCTGGTTTTCATGGGGGCAATCGTCCTTTTTATCCTTGTCTCGTTGTATCTGCCGATTTTCAGTTTCTCGTTGAATTCCAGCGGTTGAACTGGTGCAAAGATTATGAGCGTTACAAACCACAGTACGGGATTGCCGATCCTTCCTGACGAGCAGGAAGAGCGGGGGCGCGCCCAGCGCCTGGCGGAGCGCTATCGCTGCGGATTCGTGGATCTGCGCGAGCAGCGTATCGATCCGGAAATGTTCCGCAGCATCCCGGCGGAGTTGATGTTCCGCTTTAATTTTGTTCCCATCGAGGCGCGCGAGAACTCGCTGGTGATCGCCGTCGCCGATCCTGCACAGGTCCTGCTCAGCGACGAACTCAGCCTTCTCATCGGCAAAAAGCTCGTGTTAAAGGTGGCCACGCCCGCGCAAATCAGCGACCTCCTGAAACGCACGGAGCAATCGCAGCGCGTTCTCGAACAGGCCACTGAAGCATTCACGTTGCAGGTGGTGCAAGAGGAAGAGGAGACCGACGAAACAATTTCTGCCGACAGTGTGACTCGCGACACCGCCGTCAGCCCCGTCGTGCGGCTTGTGGACACCGTCATCTTTACGGCCTTGGAACGCCGCGCCAGTGACATTCATATCGAGGCGCGTGATTTGGAGGTGGTGGTCAAGTATCGTATTGACGGCGTCCTGCAATACGCGATGACCCCCATCGCCAAGGAATGGCATTCCACAATCCTTTCGCGCATCAAAGTCATGAGCGACCTCGACATCGCCGAGCGGCGCGTCCCCCAGGACGGCCGATTCCGCGTGCGCTACAAAAGCCGCTTCGTGGATTTCCGTGTTTCCATCATGCCGTCAATTCACGGAGAGGATGCCGTCCTGCGCGTCCTCGATAAAGAGACGCTCTCCGAGAAATTTCACAACCTCACCCTCGACGTCGTGGGCTTCGACCAGCAGGATTTGACCAAGTTCCGCCGCTACATCCGCGAGCCTTACGGCATGGTGCTTGTCACCGGGCCGACAGGTTCCGGAAAAACCACTACTCTTTATGCCGCCATCAACGAGATCAAGACCGACGAGGACAAGATCATCACCATCGAGGACCCCGTCGAATACCAGGTGCGTGGCATCACGCAAATCCCCGTGAACGAAAAGAAGGGTCTTACTTTCGCCCGCGGGCTGCGCTCCATTTTGCGGCACGACCCCGACAAGATCATGGTCGGTGAAATCCGGGACCAGGAAACCGCGCAGATCGCCATCCAGTCCGCCCTGACCGGCCATCTGGTCTTTACCACCGTGCACGCAAACAACGTCACTGACGTGATCGGCCGCTTCATCAACATGGGCGTTGAGCCCTATAACTTTGTCTCAGCGTTGAACTGCATCCTCGCTCAGCGTCTCGTGCGAGTTGTTTGTGAGCACTGCAAGAAACTCGCGCGGCCCACGGCGGAGGAGCTGAAGGTGGCGGGTCTCGATCCCGCCGTGTGGGGTCAAGTGCCCATCGCGAATGGCCCCGGCTGCCTCGAGTGCTCCGGCACGGGCTATCACGGTCGCGTGGCCATCGCCGAATTGCTCGACCTCACCGACAACATCCGCGAGATGATTGTTGATCGCCGCCCCACTTCGGAAATCAAGCGCGCGGCCAAGGATTCCGGGATGGGTTTCCTCCGCGAGGCCGGACTCGCCAAGGTCCGCGCCGGGGTCACCACGCTGCGCGAAATCAATAAGGTGACCTTCATTGAGTAGCGGCGCGGGAATTCGCGAGGGCATCTACCGCAGCTCCATCGTGCGCAAAATCGCGCGCCGCCTGGATGCCATGCCGCATCCCCTTGTCGCTTGCGAAATCGCCGCGGACTATGTTGCCGCAGCGCACTGGAAGCGCGGCACGTTCAGCCTGAATGATTTCGCTGCCGCAAGGCTCCCGCTGGGCGCCCTGAAACCTTCCGCTGTGGAATCGAACATGGTTGATATCGCCGCGATCCGGGAAGCCGTGGAGTCCGTGCTCTCGCAAATCGGTGTCTGGCATCAACCCATCGCACTCATCGTCCCCGACGCCGTAATTCGCGTGTTTGTTCTCCATTTCGATGTCTTTCCGCGAGCCAGGTCGGAAGCCATACCCATGCTGCGCTGGCGCTTGAAGAAAAGTGTTCCCTTTGAATCGGATGAGACGCTCATTTCCCACATGCGGCAGGCCCCGCGGGCGGATGGCGTTGATATTGTCACCGCGCTTGCACGATTGCGGATCGTCAAGGAGTACGAGTCCCTGGCCGAATCCGCGGGCGTGAATCCGGGAGTTGTATTGAGTTCAACGCTCGCCACCTTGCCGTTGTTGGACGACTCCCGCCCGCTTATGCTCGCGCGAGTGGCCGGAAACATGTTGACCACTGGCATCACCCGTGAAGGGATCCTCTGCGGATACCGGTGCACGGAACTGCCCGTGGAGCTCGACCGATTGACGCCCGGGGCTCTTCTCGAAGAGCTGTTCCCGGTCGCGGTCTATTACCAGGACAACTGGAGTGAAGGCATTCAGGGCGTGAGACTCTCCGGATTTGGAAATCGGCTCGATGAATTTCGAGAGCCCATCGAGGCCGAACTTGGCTGTACGGTTTCCGGGTTGCTGCACTCAGCGGCAATTGAGGGAAGGCTTCCCGTTGACCTGCAGCGCTTGACGGATCACGGGCTTGACCCCCTGATTGGCTGGAGTATGAACCGCGGAGGCTGAAGCTCCGTCTCCTGAAGATCCATGCGCATACGACTCAATCTCGCGACCTCGCCCCTGGAAAACGACCGCCGCTTCAACTTCGGCGCGGGAATTCTCGTCCTCGTCGGCGTCCTCGCCCTGCTGGGACTAACTTGGCGCGCCTACAGCGTGCGCCGCATTGACGAAGCGCGGCGTCTCGAGCTCGCCAAGGTGGAAAGAGAAGTTGCGCAGCTCACCAGACAACGCTCGGAACTGGAGGCTTATTTCGACGATCCCAAAGTCCTTGAAATACGGGACCGCTCGGCCTTCTTCAATTCGCTGATTCAGGAGCGGAGTTTTCCCTGGACGCGCATCTTCATGGATTTTGAGAACATTCTTCCGGAAGGCGTGCGGATTGTGAATATTGCTCCGCGACTGGTGAAGGGCCACGTGGAGCTGCACTTGCTCGTGGGCGCCATGACCGATGAGGCACGGCTGAAATTCCTCCGGGCGCTCGAAGGGTCCCGTTCTTTTTCCCATGTCGCGGTGATGTCGGAGAGCCGGCCGCAGCGCCAGGGCGATACGGACCATGTTTATCTGGAATTAATTGCCTGGTACGCAGCGGGCTGAGCCATGATCATTAGCGCCAACAATCGGAAAAACGTCATTCGAGCTCTGGTGGTCTTGATCTTGTTGCTCGATGGCGTGCTCATCGTTCTGAACTGGCGGCTCTCTACCGCTCCGGGGACAAACCCATCGCAGGTTTTGCTGCTGCGCGCTCGGCGCGACATTATGGCCGCTGATGTTCGCCGGGCCAATGACATCCTCAAAGGGCTTCCGAATGTTCGCTCCCAGTCGGATGACTTCTTTCAGAAGGACTTGCGCCCCGCAGATCAGGGCTATTCTTCCGTGCTGAGCGACCTCGACGCCCTCGCGAAGGAAGCAGGACTACACACCACTTCAACGCGGACTCGCGAGCGCCCAGTCGAAAAGCGCGACGTCAAGGAAGTGACAATTTCCATCAGCATCCAGGGCGCGTATCCCAGCTTGGTCAGCTTCATTAATGGACTGGAGCGCTCCCACAATTTCTATCTATTGGATAGCCTGACGCTTGATTCAAGCAATGAGGGGACTTTGCGCCTCAATCTCGAATTGCGGACCTACTTTCGGCTATGACCAAATCGCGGCGTCCTGTGATGATTGTCCTGCTGGTGGTGTTGGCCATCCTGCTGGTCTACGCCTACTATTCCTCTCGTGAGGGGCCAGTGACGGCAGTTGTCTTTTCCGCCGCGGGACAATACCAGCCCATCGCCGTCGAGAACCCATCCCTTCGCTTTGACCTGTTGGATCGCGTCCACAAGGTGGAGTACTCAGGGCGCCATCGAAACATATTCAATTACACGCCTCTGCAAGCTGAGCAGGCTCCCCAACGGCCTGGGTCTGGTGGGCCGGGAACTCCCGGGTATCAACCCCAGACGCCGGTGATTCCGCCTGTGTATGTCAATTTGAAGTTCTTCGGGTATGTCGAAGACCCCCGCACCGGCACGCGCCGCGCTTTCTTCACCAATGGGGAAGATGTGTTCATCGCCGGGATTGGCGATACCCTGGAGAACCGGCTGCGCGTGGTCCGCATCCTGAACGACTCGGTGGAACTGGAAGAAATCTCCACGTCCCGGCGCACAGCCGTGGCCATGGAACAGGACCCACGAATGCCATGATGATGTTTCCTCCAGAAGCTTCGAGGCCATCCGGCCAGCGCGGCTATGCGCTTTTGTTTGCCATGTTCCTGGTCGCAACGCTTGTAATTCTGGGTACCGCCGCCTCGCGCGTTATCCGCACGGAAGGTCTGCGCCAGAAGGAGGAGGAGCTGGTCTGGCGCGGGAATCAGTATGTCCGCGCGATTCGTCTTTACTTCCGGAAAAATGGCCGATTCCCAAAGAACCTGGAAGACCTGACGAAATACAAATTTGGGGAGGTCCGTTACATCCGGAGGGCATACAAGGACCCGCTGAACAACGAGGACGGGTCGTGGCGACTCATCTACATGGCTCCCAATGGCCAGCTCATTGGCAGCGTCATGAAGAAATCGTTGGGGCTTGCAGGCCTGCCCGGGATGCAAAGTCCCCCGGGAACCGGGACTGGTTCGCAGAATCCAGCCGGCAGCCAAAACCCTCCAGGCACTCAAAACCCCCCAGCGTCAGAGAATCCCCCGGCTTCTCCGACGAACCCGCCGGCGAGCGGCGCACAGAACCCTCAACTCCCAGGGAGTGAAGCCACGGGGCAGGGGGCGGCGCAGGAACAAGTGATCAGTGAGGGCCAGATGATGGGGGGCAGTCTGGTCGGCGTGGCCAGCAAAGTGAAGCGGAATTCGATCCGCATCTTCAACGATGGGCGCACTTATTTTCAGTGGGAATTCATTTGGGATCCCTCGAAGACCGGCGGCGCTGGTGGCGCGACGCCGCCGAAAGGGCCGAATCCAATAGGAAATCTGCCGGTGATGCAGCCGGCGCCCGTTCCCCCGCCTCCGCCAAAGCAGAATCCGCTCTAAACGCCATTTCCACTCTGATCCCTCAGAATGAAGATTACTTAGCGACGATTGGTCGCCGATTTTGCGCTGCCACCGGCCGGTATCTGCCGGGTGGCGGGTGATTTTTGTTTTGCGGAAGGGGATTTAGGAATAGCGGGCGCATTGGCGGATGAATCGGTTTTCGGCAAGCCTTGAGTCACACGGCGGACGTAGTCCTGTGTTTCGCGGTAGGGAGGGACGCCCTGATATTGGTCCACCCGCTCCGGGCCGGCGTTGTAGGCCGCGAGAGCCAGTTTCAAATCTCCGTGGAACCGGTCGAGCAGCTCGCGCAGATACCGCGCACCGGCATCGATGCTTTCGGCGGGGTCGAACGGGTTGCGCACTCCGAGGCGCAAGGAAGTCTCCGGCATCAATTGCATCACGCCCTGAGCGTTCTTTGCCGAAATCGCGTGCGGATTGAATCTGGATTCCGCCGCAGCAACACTGGCCACCAGCAGCGGGTCCAATCCATATTTGGCGGCGGCGATGCGGATCAATTCGGCGAAGGGGACGTCGAGCGTCTGGGCGGAGAGTAGGTTCGGCGCGAAGACCTCTTCCGGCTCGATGCTGATGAGGTCGAAGGCCGCAACGTCAACAATCCCGCCGTTCACGTGCAGACGGACCATCGAGCCATCGCGTTCGTAGCCGGTGATGTGCAGGCGCACGCCGGAGCGCAAGACCGCGTATTCCGCCCGCGCGCCGGGCGCCGAAGCGCAGGCGAGGACGAACAGCGCCGCGGCAATCCGCGCTAGGCGCAAGGAGCACCTGCCAGCGCATACGCGCATATCGCGGCCGCCACGCCGGCTTCATCATTCGTCCCGGTTTCGCGCCAGCCGAGGGTCTTCAGCTCGCGAACACTGTTGCCCATCACGATGGGCAGCCCCGCAAATTCAAGCATCTCGAGGTCGTTCAAATTGTCTCCGATGGCCATGACCTCTTCCCGCGCATAAGCGTTTTGCGCCGCCCATTCCGCCAGCGTCGCGCCTTTGGAAACGCTCGGATGCACAACGTCCACGAGCGAAAAGTCCCGGGCCTCATATTCGGTGATGGCCAGCGCGAATTGTGCCGCAGTGGAAAGGCCGCGCAACTCTTCCGCGATGCCGCGTAACCTTGCGACCGGCCCGCTGTACATCACCTGAATGGGATCCTCGGTCAGACAGGTTTCCAGAGGTGAGCAGAAGGAAATGTACTCTTTGTTCCGCTCGAAGTAGCCCTTCCGCGCCGGATCCGTCCAGTCCATGGTCTCAAAGATCACTTGATTCTCATGTGGGCGATCGAAAACTACGGCCGTGCCGTCGCGATAGGTTGCCGTCGCCTCCACCACCGAGCGCGCCACGGAAACGGGCAGCAAGTGTCGCAGCCGGGTGGCTCCGTCGCTCGTTTTTACCACCGCTCCGTTATTCACAATCATCGTCACCGGGCAGCCGAGCTGCTCACTGATTGGACGCGCAAAATCGAACCTTCGTCCCGTCACCAAGGCCACTTCAATGCCGTTTTCCACGGCCTTCGCGATGGCCTGTTGGTTCGCCGCCGGCAGCTTCCATTTGCTGTCGAGCAGAGTCCCGTCAATATCAATGGCGATCAAGCGGATGGGCATGGCTCCATCTATTGTATCGGGCCAGAGCGGAGTAAGCCATGAAAAGCCCATGAAAATGTGCTGGATTTGATGTTTGGCGCATCGGACGAATCCTGTTAGATTGTCCCTCCCCGGGAGGGTCAGGAATTGAAACCAGCGGATTTCAGGCGCGTTGCTCTAAGTTTGCCGGAGGCTGTGGAGGGTTCGCATTTCGGGAACGCCGACTTCCGCGTGGGTGGGCGGATCTTCGCCACCCTCTCCCTCGAAAAAGAGGGCTATGGTGTCCTGCTACTTTCACCGGACGAACAATCCGGGATGGTGGACGACGAGCCGGAAATCTTTTCTCCGGTCCCCGGGGGATGGGGACGCCATGGTTCCACGCGCGTCCGTCTCGCAAAGGTGAATCTGGACATCCTCGAAGGCGCGCTGCGAATGGCGTGGCGCCGCAGGGCTCCGAAGCGCCTGTTGCGGGAAAAAACGCTTCGCTGAGAACTTACAACTTAGGGTTTGCCGGGGGGCAGAATTGCGGCATTGCCTCGCGGGCCATCGGCACCAGGACCTCGATGCGCAACAACCCCAACTCGGCACGGCGCTGGTTTACATGCGCCTCGTCTTCAATCGGCGCCGGGCGCATCGCCG
>JBGOTC010000063.1:0-11564 GCA_041476305.1 Terriglobia bacterium | reverse complement strand
GTGATGGGCACTGTGGTCGCCAAAATCGCGTCCACGCGCGTCCATGCGGCCGCGAAATCTGCCGCAGCGCGGCGGCGAACTTCCTGTGCCTGCAAATAATCCACCGCTTTTATTTCGCCGCCCATTTCCAGCCGCTTGCGTACGTCATCGCCATAGTCCGCAGCGCGCGCGGGAAACCAGCCCGCGCTTTTATGGACTTGCGTGGCTTCCGCCAGCGCGATGGCTGTGGAAGGTTCGTCGTCGTCGTGGATGTACGGCAGGGAGATCTCCTCCACGATGGCGCCGAGCTTTTCAAAGCTGCGCCGTGCGGCTTCCACGGCGCGGCGCACTTCAGGCTCCAGGTGCGTGAAGAAATATTCCCGCGGCCAGCCAAGGCGCAACGGACGTTTCTTCGTGAAGCGCGATCGCAAGCGCGTGGAAAGCTCGCGCACATTCGCAATCGCTTTCAGGCGCGGCTGCGCCAAAGTCGCTTTGTCGAGCGGGTCGCGCCCGGCGACCACGCTCAGCAGAAGAGCAAGGTCGCCCACACTGCGCGCGAGCGGCCCCACGTGATCGAGGCTCGGCGCCAGCGGCACCGCGCCGAAGCAGCTCACCCTGCCGAATGTTGGCTTCAGCCCCGCAATGCCGCAGAGCGCCGAGGGAATGCGAATCGATCCGCCGGTGTCCGTCCCCAGGGAAGCCACGCACAGCCCCGCCGCAATCGCCGCCGCTGCTCCGCCGCTCGATCCGCCCGGAATTCGCTCCGCGTCCCAGGGATTCCGGGTGGGGCCATAATGAGGATTATTTGTCGTGACGCCGTAAGCAAACTCGTGGAGGTTTGTCTTCCCCAGCAGGATCGCGCCCGCGCGCCACAGATGCGTGACAGCCGTGGCTGCTTTTGCCGGCATAAAATCTCGAAGAAACTTCGATCCCGCCGTCGTGCGCACGCCCATCGTCCAGAGGTTGTCTTTCAATGAGATGGGAATTCCATCGAGCGGCCCGCGCGATCTCCCGGCGCGGCGGCGATTATCGGCGCGCCGCGCCTCGGCAAACGTCGCCTCACGATTCGTCGTCAAGTAGGCATTCAGCGTGGGGTTATGACGTTCGATGCGGTCAAGGAACATGGTCGCGAGTTCGACGCTTGAAACTTCGCGGCGCGCCAGTAAAACCGCCAGCTCCTCAATCGAAGCGAATGCCAGTTCATCTGCTGGCCCGGCCTGTTTGTGTTTTTTCACGCCGCCCGCATTTCCCTAGAAAATCTTGTCCTGTTTGTGGACATTCCCGAATGAGCCGATGTTCGCAATGACCAACGCCACTCGGAATTGATTCTCGGTGCGCACCGTGCCGAGCGCGATGCGTCGATATTCAAATTGCAGGCCGCAGCACGACCCGTTGTAGCCGATTTGCACGATCTGGTTCTGCAGAAAATGCTGCTCGATATCGAAACTAAACCCCCCGGTGAAATTCCATCCGCTGTGAGATTGATCGCCATAACCCACAAGGGCGCGGATTTGGCTGGAGCGCGGCTGAAGCGTGGGATTCGCGTTGATGTCAAAGTGCGCCAGCGTCACAGTGAACTTGTCGGTTGGATGCATTTTCAGAAGCGTCCCCACAGAGGTCAGCCGGTGTCGCTCAGTGTCGTATTCGATTCGAGATTCGGCGTCGTAACGCCCGCTGGGAGTGATCAGCAGGTCGCTCACCACCGGCGAATAACTGCGCGGACCGTCGGCGAACGCGAATGGACTGATGGAATCCAGTGCCTGAAAAACGTTCCGCTGCCCCGGCACAAGCGCCCCGCCAAACGTCGGATCGAAATAATGCTTCTGAACCAGACGCCAGGTGATGATTTCCTCTGCGGAACCGTTCGCCGCCTTGCGATAAATGCGGTTGGTGATGCCGTATTCAATTTCATTCGTGTCCGTGAGCGTTTCGTCGGAATCAAAGCGGATGAAGCGCCCAAAGTCATTCACCCCGGTCACGCGGCGGTAAACAAGAACCGGCTCGACGCTGTGTTTCCACTTCGTTTCGCCCGTTTGGTAGATGCGAGCAAGAGAAGGCAGGCGGACATCCACAGTGAGTTCGCCGGTCATCCGCAACACCGGACTGGCGGAGACGCTGCCGCTCACGAGCTGCGCTCCGTAGCGCGTGGCGCGAAACGCGAATGTCGATGTCACTCCCAGGTACGGGCCCCAGTGCAGCGGCACCGTGATCCTTGGCGAGACCTCGCTTCGCTGCACGATGGCCGGCGTCGTGATATTCGGATCGCTGCGGTACATCCCGCCCACAGAAGCGTCGAAACCGAAATAAATGGGAATGTGCTTCCCCAACGGCAGATCCACGGAACTGAGATCCACTTGTGGCATGTTCCGGATGACCACCGCTGTCTGCGGCTGCGCGGTGAGAAAATATTTGTTGGAAAGGATGCCAAAGCTCAAGCTGAGCCCGCGGAAATTGTTGGCCATGAATGTGGAGGTGTTCGCTTCCGCGTTCACGGCTTCACCGAAGGTTTCGGAGAACGCCAGTCGGAAGGTGAGTGAACTCAACTGGTCCACGTCCGCCACGGCATGCCACCCGTTCTTGAGCAGGGCGTCGAAAGATATTCTCGTTTCGTGCCCGCCCTGCGGCTGGCGGATTCCATTCGCGTCGGGCAGCCCGCGGTCCATGACACCGAAATAATTCGCCGTCAGGCTGACGTTTTCCCACGGCCGCGCGCGAATCTCGGAGCTCACGCTCCAACCGCGCCGGCTCATCAGCTGTCCACCGATGGTCGTGTCAATCCACTGCTTCGGCGCCCAATAGTAGGAATCCCCGAAAACAAATCCTTTGCGCGAGCTTTGCCCCGCCGTGGGGATCAGGAATCCCGACTCGCGAAGATTCTTTCCCGCGGGCGTGGTGGCATAGGGCAGCCAGAACAACGGCACGCGATAGAGCCTGAAATTCGCGTTCACGAGCGCGACTTTGTTCCCCAGATGGAGAGTGGCGCGCGGCGCGTAAAACTGCCAGGTCGGTTTCTCCGGGTCGCAGATGGTCAGCTTGGCGTCGCGGATCTTGTAAGTGACTTCATCCAGCCGCTCGACTTCACGCGCCTCGAAGGTCAGCGGGTTCGGCGTGACCAGCAGGTTGCTGTTCTGGCGGGGTTGGACCTTTACCGTGCCGTGGACGTTGTGGAAAAGACCGTGATCGGTATGTCTGTTGTAGGTTGCGTCGTCGGCTTCCAGATGCTGGTTTCCGTAATCAAACTGCACGTGTCCGCTGGCACTTACTTCGCCGGTCTTCTGGTTGTATTCAACATGGTCGGCGCGGATGAGCACGTCACGGTAGCGGACTTCCACGTGGCCCTCATAAGTGACCACATCGTCCTTTTTCCCTTTGATCGTCTCCGCTTTAACTTCCACCCACCCGCGCTCGGAGGGCTCACGCGTCTGTACCTGTGCCAGTCCCACGCGCGCCGCGCCGAGGGCCATGGCCCCCAACACGGACATTTGAAACAGGGCGCGGCGGAACCGGGCCTTTGAAATGAGAGGCATTCGTTCGTGTGGCCCCTGTGGATGAAGAAAAATCCGGGGCTAGCCTAACACCGCCTCCAGGCAGCCGCAACGCGCCGCGCACTTGCCCCGCGGGCGTCGCGCGGACGGGTTGTATGATTCGAGACACGCCACGCGCGTTGTGTCTCACGCTTCTTCGCGCCGCTGCTAGACTCCTTGCGTGCACCCTCCGCAGCGCAAAACGGACCGGTGATACAAACCTGCAAGCATTGCGGCGCGATTAGTCACGAAAGCGCCGAGACGTGTTGTTTCTGTGCCGCGCGCCTGAACCCGGTGGCGGAACCCGCTGGCGATTCCATCCCTGAACGCGCGGTTGGCGCGAGCGCCGGCGTCGCTTCTGGCGCGCCTTCTGCCAACGCAACGCCTTTGAATGCAACCGCGGGCAGACCATCCAAATCCGCCTTGACCACTTTGGGGAATCTGACACTGGAACCCAACTGGCGCGAAGAGGTTTCCGACCGCATCAAGTCCTATCGCGCGCGCCGCAAGCGCTCCAATGCCGGTGAGACGGATTCGCAGGATGCGCTTCCCTTTGAGCGCGAACTTGACGGCCCTTTGGAAGATGCG
Organism: Terriglobia bacterium; assembly: GCA_041476305.1. Classification (GTDB taxonomy): domain Bacteria; phylum Acidobacteriota; class Terriglobia; order Acidiferrales; family UBA7541; genus DASTCZ01. Next base: position 7,473 of record JBGOTC010000063.1, on the reverse strand, counting down.
CCGGAATCACCGGCCACTCTCGATGAGGATCAGTACGAGGATCCCTTGCAGGCTACCCTCGCCGCCGCTGCCACGCGTCTGGAGATGGAACGCGATTCCGCTGATTCATCACCCGTTGAGGAATTCCAACCCTTGCTGATTGACGTCTCGCGGCCCTCGGAGACCTCCGCGGATTCCGAACACGAGTTCTTCGCGGCAGGCCCGGAGCGGCGCGAACCACTCCTCGTGCCGGTCGCCGGTCTTCAACTGCGCCGCCGCGCCGGAATCCTTGACGCCGTCTTTGTTTCCCTGGCCTTCGCGGGAGTGTTTGGACTGTTTCTCGCGGTTGGGGGGCAAATGCCTGCGGCCAGAGCGGATTTGCTGGTCGTGGCCCTCATTGTGGGGTTGCTCTATGTGCAGTACTTCATTCTGTTCACCATGATGGGCGGGCTCACGCCCGGGATGATGCTGGCCGGCCTTCGCCTGGTGAATTTCGATGGTTCCGCGCCGGAACCGCGCCAGCTCATTTGGCGAAGCTTCGGCTACTTGATCTCCGGCGGCACGGGCTTCCTGGGGTTTCTCTGGACCTTGTGGGACGAAGACCACCTGAGCTGGCACGACCGCATCTCCCAGACCTATCTCACTTCCATGGATGACCCACTGGAGTCGCACGCGCCGGAATCGGACAAGCCGGCCGCTCGAATCTGACACCGGCCGCCCGGTTTCTGCCCCCATTTCACTCCGAAAACCCCTACTGCCAGATAGGCGACGCTCCTCCTGCCCCCGGTGGCCAGCCGCAACGCAGGAGTGCTATAATCGCTCTTTCAAATTCCAACGAGCCGCACCCTGGGTCAGAACGGGATACCAACGATGAACCGCTCCATCAAGATCACCGTCATCGCATTGTCCCTTGCCGTCTTCTCCTATGCCGCGCTGGGCTACGTCCTTGGCCGCACGGACGATGAGAAGTCCTACCGCTCCCTGACCGTGTACACCGAAGTCCTTCAGAAGATTCAGGAGGACTACGTCGAGGAACCCAGCATCCCCAAAGTGACCGTCGGGGCGCTGCATGGCCTGCTGGAGTCGCTGGACGCCATGTCCAGCTACATGAGCGCGCAGGAGTATGCGGAGTATCAGAAGCAGCTCGCCACGCATCCTCAGGGGCAGGTCGGCGCGGTGCTTTCCAAGCGGTTTGGGTACGTCATGGTGATCTCCACCCTTCCCGGAAGCCCCGCGGAAAAGGCTGGGCTTTTGCCGGGCGACATCGTGGAATCCATTGCGGGTTTTACGACGCGGGAAATGTCCGCCGAGCAGGCCGCGTTGCTCCTGACCGGCGCTCCGGGCTCGGTGGTGAAAGTTGCCGTGGTCAGCCGCGGGCGCGGGCCGACCGAAACGCAGGAAGAGCAGATCACGCGAGCCCCGCTGGCGCCCATGCACATTGTGGTCACCAAAGTTTCGCCTGAAATTGCCTACTTGCGAATTCCTGCGCTCGACACCGGAAAGGCCGACGAACTTCGCGGCAAGCTGGTGGATCTGGATCGCGAGGGAATCCGCAAGATCATCCTCGACGTCCGCGGGTGCGCCCTCGGCAGCGTCCCGGAAGGCATCGCGGCGGCGCGGCTGTTCCTTGATTCCGGCGCCATCGCCTCACTGCGCGGGCAGACCGTCGCCAAGCAGGAATTCGCCGCCGACCCCACCAAGGTCGTGTGGAAGCACTCCGTTTCCGTGCTCATCTCCGGCGCGACTTCCGGAGCGGCGGAAGTCCTCGCCGCGGCCATCGCGGGAAACAAGCGCGGGGACGTGGTGGGCGAGCGCACTTTCGGCTCCGCCAGCCAGCAAGAACTAATTCAGCTCGACGATGGCTCCGCATTGAACATCACCGTCGCCTATTACTACACTCCCGCGGGCAAGGCCATTCCCTCGGAGGGCGCCACGCCGACCGCCGAAGTCACGAACCCCACGGACGATCCTGTCCAGTATGGCCACGCGGAAAATCCGCCCGTCACTCCGGGTGATCCGCAGAAGGATCCTGTCCTCGGCAAGGCCATCGAGTTGTTGAACGGAAATCACAAAGTAGCAGAGCGCCACGCCCCCGAGCGCCGCGTCCACGCACGCTGGCCCGTGCCCGCTTAATGCGGCAGTGGGCCCTGCGGCGTTGAGCGTCTCCTTCCCGGGAAATAACTCTGTTCGTTCCACAAAACTCCATCTCCCATTTCGCGCGCAATTTGTCGTTTTCATGTTGGTCGTCGCGGGCACGTTGCTCGCGGGCTGTGGGAGGAAGCCTCAGCCCCTCACCGGCGCGCAGGTCCGCGCCATCACGCGCGAAATCGTTTTCGCCGCGAAGAATTCCTCCAGGGGACGCGTGGAAACCGGGATGTTCCCGGAGCGGCGTCCCGGCGCCGCTTCGCAACGCGGCCCGGGGGCTCCGCCGGCGGGCCAGCCCCCTAGCCCTTCTCCGGATCTGGTTTTCATCACCCTGCCGCATTTGGATGGAGGCAAGACTGACGAGGCCGTCCTCAGCGCCGTGGTCAATGAATTGGATCGCGTGGCGGAAGTCCACAAGCTCGCGCGCATCGAGAAGCCCGGCGCCCCCGGATTGCTGCGCTTTGACTATTGGTTCGCGGGCCGGCTGACGCACACCATCAGCATCGTCACGCCGCTTTTTTCTGCAGATCAGCTGGGTGCCAACGCCGCGCGCCAACCAAAACTGGCAATCATCATTGATGACCTCGGCTACGATCGCGATGCCGCTGAACAACTCTTCCAGATGCCTTATCCATTGACGGTGTCTGTCCTTCCGCACCTGGAACATTCCACGGAAATTGCCGAAGAAGCTTCGCGCCGTGGCTACCAGGTGATGCTCCACCTTCCCATGGAATCGACCGCCGGAGAAAAAGCAGAAAGCATTCAACTTCGGCCGGGCATGGGATCCGACCAGGCGGTCCGCATGTTGCAAGGCATGTTGGAAACCGTGCCGCAGGCCATTGGCGTGAACAACCATCAGGGATCATTGGGATCTGCGGATGCCGGGCTGATGGGCTCCATCATGCCCGCCCTGCGCGAGCGCGGCCTGTTTTTCGTGGATAGCCGCACCACGGCCTCCAGTGTTGCATTTGCTTTCGCGCGGCGCGCCGGTGTTCCCGCCGCCTCGCGCGATGTCTTCCTCGACGACACGCAGGAGGTCGCTGCCATCCGCCATCAACTCGAGCTGGCCGTTCGTGACGCTCGCCTGCGCGGCGTCGCCATCGCCATCGGACATCCTCATCCCACGACTCTTCAGGCGCTTTCGGAGTATTTGCCAGAGCTGCAGCGCGAAGGCGTCACCCTGGTGTTCGCCTCACAGGTCGTCCACTGACCCGCTTTCTGAAATCCTCAAATTGGGTCTAGTTCAGGATTTCAGCGGCTAGGCCTTCGACGTGCCGCGCAGTGGCGAGCGCCGAAGTAAGCCCCGGTGATTCCATGCCAATCAAATGAATAGCTGCCGGCACACCGGGGTCGCGTGTGATCACAAAGTCCGCGGGACCGCCTGCAGGTTCTGTTCCTCCGGCTTCGCGCGGTGGCACGAGTTTGGCTCGCAGTCCGGAATAGCCGAGGCGCAGGTCTTCCGCCTTCAGCTCTGGCAACAGAGACTGCGCGGCGCGCGCGAAATCTTCAACGGCGATGCGGTGGCTCTCGTAATCATCTTTTTTGGCCACATAGCGAGCCGTGGGCCCCACCAGCACCGTGTCCCACACCGTTCGTGTCAGGTGCACGCCAAGACTCATTCCTTCCGGATGAGGCAGCGGATACACAAGTCCGCGGACCAGATTTGCGCGCCCGCGCACAATCTCGGCGTATTCGCCGCGGACGGGATAAATCCTGTAGCGAGTGAAGCCCAGCATCCCCGCGACTTCATCGGCGTAAAGCCCCGCGCAATTGATTACGCACCTGGCTTCGATGCTTTCATGAGTTTTCGCGTCTTCCTCTGCGCCGATTTCCACTCCAACTTCAATCCCCGCGCCGCGCGCGGAAAGAGAAACTGCCCGTGCGTGCGTCAGGATGTGCGCGCCGCGATCCACCGCAAGCCGCGCGTAGGTTTTCACCAGGTCTTCCGCCGAAACAATTCCCGTGGAGGGCGCCCATAGCGCGGCATGCCCTTCAATGTGCGGCTCGCGCGCACGGATCGCCGCCCGGTCCACCAGCTCCAGGCCTTCCACACCGTTCCGCCGGCCTCTTGCCGCCAGCTCCTCCAGTTTGTGTTCCTCATTTGCGAATGCCGCAACGACGAGCTTTCCCGTTCGCCGGTGCGGCACCCCATGCGCCGCGCAAAACTCGTATGTGAGCCGGTTCCCCTCGACGCATAGCCGCGCCTTCAACGAATTCTGTTCATAGTAGATTCCCGAATGGATCACCCCGCTGTTGCGTGTGCTCGCGCCCATTCCAACTTTGGGCGCTCTCTCCAGCAAGAACACGTCCGGCCAGCGCGCCGCCAGCTCATACGCGCAGGCGCAGCCAATCACTCCCCCTCCGATGATGACGATGTTCGCCCGATCCATTGGCGCCCCGTCCGCTCCCTGAATCTCAACTTGCGGAACCAGCTTAGTACATGACGAAAGCGGCGCGGCAGACGAATGCCCGCCGCGCCGCCCAAAATGCTAATGCGATGTTGCTCGCTAGCTTGTCCGGTCCATCAGCGGTGTCAGCGGTATGCGCGCAGCCGCAGCGCCGTCGTGCACGGCGTAGGTCGCGGGAGTCTTGCCGGGGGCCGGCCCCCAGAGTGTTGCGCCGCCGTGCAGGCCGTCCTTGTTGAGCGCGTAGAACTGCATATCCACGAGCGCCAGCCGCGTCTTGTCATTGTTGAAATTTTTGACGATGCGCTGCAGCGCCCCGAGGCACGCGTCCGTGGGCGACATCCCCTTGCGCATCATTTCCACGATGGTGTGCGCGCCGCAAATGCGGATATTCTGCTCGCCAAGTCCCGTCGATCCCGCCGCACCCACGTCGTTATCCACGTAATTGCCCGCGCCGATTACCGCGGAATCGCCCACCCGCCCCGGAATTTTCCACGCCAGTCCCGAGGTTGTGGTCGTTCCCGAAATGTCGCCCTTTTCATTCACGGCCAGACAATTGATCGTGCCGGTCGGCGGGTGCGCTACCACTTCCATCACCCAGTCCTTCAACGCCAGCTTTTCCGGCGTGTCAAAGAGTCCGGCCACTCGCGCATGCCATTCCGGACTATCGATTCCGGGCGCCCAATTCGGCAACATCTTTTCTTTCCACGCCAGCCATGCGAGACGCGCTTTCTCCGTCAGTAAATCCTTTGCCGGGAATCCTCGCGCCACAGCGAAGCGCGTCGCTCCCTCGCCGACCATGAAATTGTGGGTGGTGTGCTCCATCACCGCCTTTGCCACCAGCGATGGATTCTTAATCTTCCGGATGCCTCCCACGGCTCCGGCGCGGCCTGTCGGGCCGTGCATCACTTGCGCGTCAAGTTCCACTTCGCCTTCTTCGTTCGGCAAGCCGCCGTACCCAACGGAAGTGTCGGCCGGATCGTCTTCGACCTGCGTCACCACGGCCAGCACGGCGTCCAGCGTGTCGCCGCCCTTCTTCAAGATCTCCATGCCCTTGTCGAGGTGCTTGAAACCATTGCTGGAGGAAATGAGCAGCTGCCGCGAGCCCTTCGCTGCTGCCTGCGCGGTGACGTCAGCAGCGGTTCCGCGCTCTAACGCGACGCCGAACAATTCTTGCGCGCTCGCGGCCACCCCGCCCGCAAGCGTCGCCAGGAAAAACTTTCGTCGAGTCCAGTCCTTCATCGCATTACCTCGCAAGGTCGTGTCCGTTCAAAAATGGCACTGCATATTGCGCGCGCGCCACGGAGGTGTTCCATTCGCGGGGAGCATAGTCCCGGATGTGATTCCGGGCAAGTTTGCAAGTCAGGTGAAAACGAGGCGCGAAGGTCATTCCGCGCTGAGTGGAAGGAAATACTGGGTGCCCTTCACCGGTTCCTGGATGCGCCGCAGAAGCTGCTGCAGGTCTTCGTTGCGCTCCACAAAATCAATCTCCGATGTGTTCACCACCAGGAGGTCCGAGGCCGTGTAGCGGAAGAAGAAATGTTCGTATGCGCGCACAACTTCCATCAGGTATTCCTGCGAAATGCGCGACTCGGCCTGCGCGCCCTTCTTCGCGATGCGCGCGCGCAAAACCTCCGGCGTGGCCTGCAGGTAAACCACCAGGTCGGGCTTGGGCAATTGCTCCACAACTGCTTCGTAATACCGTTCGTAAAGTTTCAGCTCTTCGTTATCCAGGTTCAGATAGGCGAAGAGTTTGTCCTTCTCAAAGAGGAAGTCGGCAACCACCGCGCCCGGGGTTTCGTTGATCTCCGCTTCGCGCAATCGCCGCTGCCTCTCCCACAGAAAATACATCTGTGCCGCAAAGGCCGCGCCGCGTTCTTCCTTGTAGAAACCGGCCAGGAAGGGATTGTTCTCGCAATCGTTAATTCGCCGCGCGTGCATGCGGTCCGCCAGCGTTTGCGCCAGCGTGCTCTTCCCCACGCGGATAGGGCCCTCGACCACGATGTATAGCGGAGGCTTGAATGCTGGTGTGGGTTTTATCTTGCGAGCTGGCGCCGCCATGACGCGCGATTATAGCAAAGCCAGGGCGCGAGCGGAGGATGCGGCGGGATGGCAACTCCCAGCCTGTGCTTCTAGGCGCGGGCCGCCGCGCTTACGGGCCGCAAGCGCGCGGAGAAGTGCCGCAGGAACGGTGCCTGCTCCACCAGATCCAGCCCGCGGATATCCGCGCGGCGCCGCCACACTTCCAGGATCACTTCCACGACGTAGTCGATATGGCTTTGCGTGTAAACGCGCCGCGGGATGGCCAGCCGCACCAGATCCATCTTCGCGTTTTCCCCGAACATCAGCGTGCCCACTTCCACGGACCGGATGCCGCCTTCAATGTATAGCTCGCCGGCCAGCGCCACCCCTGGGAATTGCGATGGCGGCACATTCGGCAGAAACGCGCGGGCGTCGATGTAGATGGCATGCCCGCCCGGCGGCTGCACAATCGGCACTCCGGCCTCGGCAATGTGGTTGCCGAGATAGGCCGTCGAAACGATGCGGTAGTTCAAATAGTTCTCTTCCAGCGCTTCGTTCAGCCCCACCGCGATGGCTTCCAGATCGCGCCCCGCCAGCCCCCCGTATGTGGGGAATCCTTCTGTGAGGATCAGCAGGTCGCTCTCCAGCCGCGCGAGCACATCGTCGTTCGTGCACAGGAATCCGCCGATGTTTGCCAGCCCGTCTTTCTTCGCGGACATCGTGCAGCCGTCAGCATAGCTGAACATTTCCTGCGCGATGCTGCGCGGGGTGCGCCCCGCGCATCCCGGCTCGCGCAGCTTGATGAAGTAGGCGTTCTCCGCGAACCGGCAGGCGTCAATGTAAAGCGGGATGCCGTGGCGCAGGCACACCTGCTTCACTTCGCGGATGTTCGCGAGCGACACGGGTTGCCCGCCGCCAGAAT
>JBGOTC010000062.1:0-11569 GCA_041476305.1 Terriglobia bacterium | reverse complement strand
CGCTGCGACATTCGCTGGGCCTCGATCAAACTCTCTTCACACAATATGGACATTATTTTTCCGGACTCTTCCGTGGAGATTGGGGACGGTCGTTCCGTTTTCAATCGCCGGTGTTCTCGCTGGTGGTGCAGAGATATCCGGCGACGCTGGAGCTGGCGCTGGCGGCAATGCTGGTATGCACGGCGATTGCCATCCCCGCGGGTATCACCGCGGCGCGCCGGCGGGGGCGGACGGCGGACCGCGTCATCGGATTTCTGACGCTCTTGGGAATCTCCGTGCCCAATTTCGCGCTGGGGCCGATGTTGATCCTCATTTTTTCGATCGGATTCGGATGGTTGCCGGTGTCGGGGCGCGGTGGGTTTTCACATTTGGTCCTGCCTGCTGCGACGCTGGGCGCGGCGCTGGCGGCGATCCTGACACGCATCGTGCGCACATCCATGATCGGAGAGCTTGGAAGCGATTACCTGCGCACGGCACGAGCGAAAGGCCTCTCCGAGCGGGCGGTCATGTACCGCCACGCATTTCCGAACGCAGTGATCCCTATTGTCACCATTCTCGGACTGCAATTCGGAACGTTGCTGGCGGGGACCATAGTGACGGAGTCCATTTTTGCGTGGCCGGGAATCGGGCGTCTGACGGTGCAGGCAATTCAGGCGCGCGATTACCCGTTATTGCAGGGATGCATCCTGGTGATCGCGCTTTCGTATGTGGTTGTGAATTTCCTGACGGACATTATTTATTCGCTGGTGGATCCGAGGATCAGAGTCTCATGAGGCAAGAGCGATCACTCACCGGTTTTCTGCGCACAAGCGGACTGGGCCGGTTCGGGCTGGCGCTGGCAGTGATCCTGATTGCGCTCGCGTTGCTCGCACCGTGGATTGCTCCGCGCGGCCCCGCGGCGCAGGATTTGCCTGCGCGATTGCTCGGCCCGGGCTCAGGGCACTGGATGGGCACGGACCAGCTGGGGCGCGACGTGTTATCGCGCGTGCTCTTCGGCGCGCGGATATCCATGCTGGTGGGAATTTCGGTGGTGAGCGGCGCGGGATTATTTGGGCTGGCGATGGGAGCCATCGCGGGATATTTCGGCGGGTGGCTGGACCGGATCATCAACACCGTGCTGATCAATGCATTTCTCTCTTTCCCGGGGATCCTACTGGCCATTGCCTTCGCGGCATTTCTGGGTCCGGGGATAGGAAAAGTGATTTTGGCGCTGGTGATTACAGGATGGGCGGGCTATGCGCGGTTGGCGCGGGCGCAAGTGCTGAAGGTGAAGGAAATGGATTACGTGCTGGCTGCCAGGTCTCTGGGCGCTTCTCATGGGCGGATTCTGCTGCGCCACGTGCTGCCCAACGCGATTCAGCCGGTGCTGATCCAGGCGACGATCGGGATGGCGGGCGCCATCCTTGCGGAATCCACACTGAGTTTTCTGGGGCTGGGGGTGCTGGCGCCCGCTCCGAGCTGGGGGGCGATGCTCAACGATGCGAGCATTTATTTGTTCAGCGCGCCGCACATGGTGATTTTTCCGGCACTCTCCATCATGGCCGCGGTGCTGGCGTTCAATTTGTTGGGGGATGCGCTGCGAGACTGGCTTGATCCGCGCACACGGGCGCATTTGTTGACGCTGGAACTGACGCGTTAGCCCGGCGGCGTTACATTCCTTACTTTGGTTCCGCGGGACACTTCGTTTTCAGTGGAGTCCACTTCGAGACTTTCACCGGCGTTCCCTGCATACAGGTGTCCACGTCCACGGTTGTGCCTTCGAAGCTGATCATCATCTCCGCATTTGGCTTGTTGGCGGCGTCGAAGTGCAGCGAATACTTATGCTTCTTATCCGAGGTGGTGAGGATCATGCATCCAGCCTCCGTTCCGGCTCGGAGGCAACCTTCACCCTTTACGGCTTCGCCCGCGTGGGCCGTTCGCGGCGCAGTACCTCCAGGTTGGCTGGAGGCGCGACCGGCGACACCCAAGGCCACGGCACAAAAGACGAGCACAACAAGCGCCAGAATTCTTCTCATTGTTTTTTCTCCTCGAACTAGTTCAATTGAATGATGACCTCCGCGCCGCGTCCCGCGGCAAGGGCCTTGGCGGCGTTCTTTCTATTGATGGCAATTTCGAGGAAACCAGCGGAGCCGACGAGCGCGACCGGCTCCCCCAGGGGACCATCCGCAAAAGTGTCGACAAGTTTGTTCACGGGTTTCCCGGCGACGGTCATCGTGATTGCGCCAGTGTGCCGCATCGGTTCCGGCAGATCGCTCAAGGCAATGTTGGTCATCAGGTTGCCGAAGTTATCCACGCGGAGCACAGCCCCGGTGAGCGCATCCGCCAGCGATTTCGGGCGAGGCAATGCGAAGCGCGTGAACTCCTCGATGACTTCGCCGAAGGCTTCGGTCTGCCAATTCTTGGTGAGCCATGCGGCGACTGGAGCAAAAACATCGCGGCCATGAAATGTGGGGCTGATGGGGCGCAGGAAATAATGCTCGGCAGCGATGTGGCGGACAACGAACGGATTCTCACGCTCGTAAATCAGGGAGAGGACGCCGTTATCCGGCGCGACGAAATACTGGTTGTTCGCGGAAACCAGGAGCGGGCGCCGGGGTGTCCCGACGCCGGGGTCCACGACAACAATGTGCACGGTCTTGGGGGGGAAGTAGGAATAAGCCGAGCCGATCGCCAGCGCGCCATCGAGAACGTCGTATGGAACGACGCTATGATTGATGTCCACAATTTGCGCGTCAGGCTGAATTTTGAGGATGACACCTTTGACGGTGCCGACCAGATGGTCGCCAACGCCGTAATCGGTTGTGAGAGTGATGATTGGGCCGGGCACGCGACAGATTCTCCGCGCAAGACTGGGAGCGCCTGGAAGAAACGCTACTGGACGACCGGGGGTAAGTCAAGAAAGCTTACATTTCACGCAGCGCGGCAGATACGGGCCTGCGCGCCGCACGAATGGCGGGGGGCGTGCCGCCCACCAGACCCATGAGAAGAGCAAAGATCATTCCGACAAGCACCAGTGCGGGTGAGATGCGGAACGCAAAGGCGATGGAAGAAAAGGTCTGGAAATTAAGCGTGCTGGTGGTGAGGCCATTCAACGGCAGGACGGCGATGCACCCGATGGCCCCCCCGACCGCGGCGATCAAGAGGGCCTCGATCATGAAGGAAAAGACAACGCTGATGGACCCAAATCCGAGGGCGCGCATGGTGGCGATTTCACGGGAGCGCTCGGCCACCGCGGAATACATGGTGTTTAGAGCGCCGAAGATGGCGCCGATTCCCATGACAAGAGCGACACCCATCCCGATGACCAGAATAAACGTAGTAAATAATTCCGACCTGCTCGCGTAATAATCGATCTCGCGGTCCACGGAAACATTGAGTTGGGGATCCGATGTCAATCTGTCTTTGAATGCCTGGAAGCCCGCCGGCGAAGACAGCCGGGCCGTGACGGAGGAATAGACATAAGGAGGCCGGTTATAGGCCTGGTTGAGAAGGGCAGAATCACACCAGACTTCGGAATCAAAAGCGCTGCCCTCGGAATCGAAGATGCCGACGACGGTCCATGTCATTCCCGCAAACCTTAGCGTGTCCCCGAGATCAAGCCCGGAATAGGTCTTGACGGCGTTCTTGCCGACAAAAAGCTCAGAGAGGCCGGGAGTCAAGAACCTTCCCCGAAGAATGCGGGCGGAGGGCCGGACTTGAAGGGCCTTTGGAGAAACGCCGCGGAACTGGACGTTCGCGTCCGTCCCGCTGGTTTTCAAGGGGATCGGTGCGATCACCACAACCTCCGGGCTGACCAGAGGTCCACTTGCATCACGGGCGATCCCCGGGGTGCCTTCAATGATGTGGACCTTGTCGAGCATGACGGTGCCCATCATTTCTGAATTTGAGCCCGCGCGCATCATGATGGCGTTGGAAGGGGAACCGGAGGAAACCAGGGTGGCTCGAAAACCGAAAGCCATGGCCAGGATAGCGACAAAAACGCCCACGGTGCCGGCAATGCCGACCACGGCGACCACGGAGGAGAGCCATCGCACCTTTACGCTTCGCAAGTTATAGATAAACGGAATCGCCATGATTCGTGGCCTCTCCTAGACTTTCCGCAGCGCTTCCACGACGCGCAGGCGGCTCGCCGAAACCGCGGGGATCAATCCCGCGACGGCTCCGATGGTAATCGCGATGAGCATGCCATAAAGGACTTCAGTCATCGGGAGATACCAGAGGGGCATCATCGAAGGGACCGGACTTCCACCCATGGAAATGAGTTTGGCGAAACCAATCCCGATGGTGCCTCCCACGAAGGCGATGCTGATGGACTCCGCGAGGACGTAGAACAGGATGAACACATTCGAGTATCCCAGCGCCTTGAGGATAGCCAGCTCCGGCGTGCGCTCTCGCACCGCGGTGGACATGGTATTTCCGGTGACGAGAAGCAAGGTGAAGAAAACAACTCCCCCGACAGCCATCAGGATCAGCTGGATGTTGCCCATTTGATTGATGAAGCCGGCCATGAAGGCCGACTCGGTATCTGTCTTTGTCTCCGCTGAAGAATTCGCGAAGGTCTGGTCAATTTTCTTGATGACATTCACGGCCTCATCCTGACTGGTCAGTCTTACGACATACCAGCCGGGACTGTCTTTCCAAAAGTTGCCGCTGGGTACAGCCTCATTGAGGCGATCCCAGGGGAACCAGAATTGTGTAATGTCGTCCTGCGGGCGCGTCCCGGTGTAAATGCCGCGAACGTTGAATTGCCAGGTCCCGGGGAAGGCCGTTCCAATCAGGGGGATGCGGTCGCCCACTTTCCAACCGAATCGTTTGGCCGTTCCGGAGCCTACGATGGCCCCCTCCCGGTCTTCGACAAATGCTTTCCATTCCGCATCACTAAGCTTGAATTCCGGATACATCTTCCTCCAGGTCTCCATATCAATCGCAAATTGGGGGAATTGGTTTCTCTCCACCTGATAAAACCCGCCAAACCAGGAGGCATAGGTGACAAGTTTCACGCCGTGGATCTGTGAGATTTGGTTGCCATAAGACATCGGCAAAGGCTGGACGAAGGTGACGCGGTTCATCACGAAAAGGCGGTCGGCGCCCGCGACCTCCAAACCCTGGTTGAAACCGAGGCGAATAATCACGAGCAGTCCGAAAAGCAACATCGCAAAAGCAAAAGACAGGATGGTCAGAAGAGTGCGGATCTTCTTCCGGAACAGGCTGACTCGCAAAAGTTTGAAGTATTTCATGCCCGGCCTCCCGCCACCTGCGCTTCTTCCAGGACGCCCTTGTTCAAGTGCAAGACGTACGCCGCGCGTTCGGCGGCGACAGGATCGTGAGTGACCAGTAGCAATGTCTTTTTGCGCTCTGTCACGAGGCGGGAGAGCAGGTCAAGCACCTCATCCGCGCTCTTGCGGTCCAGGTCTCCGGTCGGTTCATCGCAAAGCAGAAAATTCGGATCGGTGACAATCGCGCGCGCAATCGAGACGCGCTGTTCTTGTCCGCCGGACAACTGCCGGGGATAGTGTTTCATCCGGTCGGCCAGGCCAACCAGTGAGAGTGCCGCTTCGACATGCTTGCGGCGTTCCGCTTTGCTCAAGCTGGTCAAGAGGAGCGGCAGTTCGACATTCTGAAACGCCGTGAGCACGGGAATCAGGTTAAATGTTTGAAACACAAATCCCACGTGACGGGCGCGCCAGGAGGTCAGCTTGCCTCCGGACATACTGGAGATTTCGTCGCCGGAGACGCGCACGCTGCCGGTGGTGGGGACGTCGAGCCCACCGAGCAAGTTGAGCAGCGTCGTCTTCCCGGAGCCGCTGGGGCCCATAAAAGCGACGAAGTCGCCCGAATCCACGTCGAGGTTCAAGCCCTCGAGGACGTGGATCAATTCGCTGCCCCGGCGGAAAACCTTGCCGAGGTTGCGCACTGAAATCAGACTGTTGGCGTCGCCGCGCCCATCCACTCTCACCATTTTGATGTCCTCACTGTTTTCGTTGAACTTGTTGACCGTCCTTCAAATCGTCCGGCCCTTTTACGACTACCAAATCTCCGGGCATGATACCCGCAAGCACTTCAATGTTGTCGCCGCGAGTGGCTCCGGTACGGATGGCGCGCCGCTCGACGACGCCATCATGAAGAATGAAGACAACGCTCGTCCCTGAGGAGGTCTTCACGGAAGCCAGAGGCACGAGCGCGACGGGCGTAGCGCCGGGATCAGCAGATTTCGCGGGCGCGGGCGGCTCGTCCGCGAGGAATGCAACTTTTACCCCCATGTCCGGCAGGATGCGCGGGTCCAGGTGCTCGAAAGTGATGCGGACTTTCACCGTGCCTTTCTGGCGGTCAGCAGTGGGAATCACCGTGCGCACGTGCGAGGGAATTTGCCAATCGGGATAGGCATCCAAGGTGGCCACGACTTGCTGGCCGGGCTTCACGCGCGCAATGTAATTCTCGTTTACGTCCACTTCAATCTCGTTGGAGCTCATGTCCACAATGGTGGCGATCCCGGTGCGCGTGAAGCCGCCGCCGGCGGAAATCGGGGAGACCATTTCTCCAGGTTGCGCGTCCTTGGTGACCACAATGCCATCGTAGGGCGAGCGCACCATGCAATTCTCAATATTCTGCTGGTCGATGGCCATGCGCGTGTCGGCGGCGCGCACCATTTCTTTCGTCTGCGCGATTTGTGCGTTCAAGCGGTTGACGAGGGTTTGCGCGGTGTCCAGCGCCTGGGGAGTAGAGATGCGGGACTCCACCAATTGCCTGGTGCGCGCCAACTCTCGTTCGGCATTTCCGAGTTGCACCTGCAAATCGTTCAGCGAAGCGGCGGTGGCGTCGCGCGTGGCCTTGGTGGAGGCAAGCGAGACCTGATAATCCGAATCGTCCAGGGTGGCCAACACCTGGCCCTGCGTGACGTGCATGCCCTCTTCGATGTAGACGTTTTTCACTTTGCCGGTAATTTTCGCGGCGACCGTCGCGCGCCTCCGGGGAGTGACGTAGCCCGAGGCGTTCAGGAGAGCGCCCACCGGAGCGCTCTTGGGCGATATTGCCGCGGCGACTTCCACTTCAGCCTTGTGGCTCCGAAGCGCGGACGCTCCCCAGTAAGCAATCGAAATCAGAGCGATCACACCAAGCCCGACAGCAAACCACTTGCCGATGGAACTACCTTTCCGCTTGCGGTCGTCAATCCGCAATTCCGAAAGGTCGGGTAGGTTGGGTCTTGATTCCGGATGTCCCATGGGATGAAGCCCGATGTTCCCATTTCCGCTGCGTCGCGAGCGCAGCTCTGAATCGAATGCCGGCCTGCGCCCTGCAACACACACCATCCACAGCGTGCGCCGGAGCGGCTCACATCATCCGACAGGGTAGAAGTTAACGGGGAGGGGTTCTGTTTGCCGCGGATGACCGACCTTCGCGCGGCGCTTGCCAACCCCCAACAATGTTCAAGATACCATACGTCCGCGGTGCTGCCAAATGTCAGGTCGATTGGAAAAGCCCAACGCGTCCTTGCTCTAAATCGGCGGGAATCGCGAGGATTCGCGCCAAGTACGATTCACTTCTCAACTTCGACAATCCGTACGGTGAAATAGTGACGCCCGCCAATCTTCACTTTCGCTCCGGCAGCGCGGAAGGCCTTCACATAATCACCAGTCTTGATGAAGTCTGAAACCAGGGCCTTCCCGCCGGGTTTCAGCACGCGGAGGATTTCCAGGCATGCCTTGTCGCGGCCTTCGCTGGTGGGGATATTGTGGATACAGAGGTTGGAGAGTACTACATCGAACGTATTGTCCGGGAATTTCATGGCTGTAGCATCGCCGTTCTGAACTTCAACTTTCGCGCGGACACCTTCCAGTTCCGCATTCTGCAGGGTCTTCTCCATGGAATTTCCGGAGAGGTCCGTGGTGCTCCATATATCGATGCCCACAGAGCGGCCAGTCTTCAGTTTTTTGGCCGCGCCAATCATTAACAGGCCACGGCCGGTGCCGACGTCGAGGACCTGCTCGTCTCCTCGCCACGGGATCATGTTCAACATGCGGTCGCGATGGTTGAACTTCCATTTTTTCGAGTAGAGGATCATCAAGATGCCCTCGATGACCAGGCAGGGAGCGATTGTCCAGGTCATGGGACGAAGGCCAAACACGAGGGCGCCGATTCGCAGCGTAGGGACGAACCAACCGAGAATTGCGAGGCCGATTCCAATCCCGATGAGGTTGCGAATGACTCCCGGGGCGTCGATGCCGTAGTCGGGTTTCACCAGTGCGTTGGCCAAGAGGTTGCTCCCTTCAAATTCTCAAGCAGGATGAATCGCTGGATTCTTATGGCAGAGAGGCGCCACTGGCAAGGACTAATTCTCAAACCCCCGCGCAACTTGTGTGTTCGCGTCACGGCGATGCCCCCAATTCCTTGACCGTTCTTATCCCCAACGCTATTCTGTCGTGAGCGAGATTCGACAGAATGCAAGCTATGCGCCGCATCTATTTCGATCACAACGCAACCACGCCCGTGGACTCCTTGGTTCTGGAGACCATGCTTCCGTATTTTTCCACGGAATACGGCAACGCCAGCTCGATTCATTCGTTCGGGCAGGGGACACGCGCGGCCGTGGAGCGCGCGCGGAGCGCAGTGGCCGCACTCCTGGGAGCGCAGGCCGCAGAAATCACATTTACGAGCGGCGGGACGGAATCGGATAACCTGGCCGTGTTCGGGGTGGCAGGCGCGGCGGGCGAAACGAAAAAGCACGTCATCACCACGCAGATCGAGCACAGCGCGACGCTCAATCCCTGTCAAGAACTGGCGCAACGCGGGCTAGAAGTCACTTTTCTGCCTGTGAACCGCGACGGAGTGATTGATCCCGCGGATGTACACCGCGCGCTGCGGCCGGAGACAATCCTGATTACAGTGATGCACGCCAACAATGAAATTGGGACGCTGCAGCCGATTCAGGAAGTTGGCCGCATCGCCGCGGAAGCCGATGTGTGGTTCCACGCCGATGGAGTGCAGACCGCGGGCAAGGTGCCGGTGAATGTTGCCGAGCTTGGCGTGGACCTCTATTCCATTTCCGCGCACAAGATCTACGGTCCCAAAGGAGTGGGCGCGCTTTATGTCCGCGCGGGCACGAAGCTGGAGCCCGTTTTTTATGGCGGCCATCACGAGCGCAACCGCCGGCCGGGTACGGAGAATGTTCCGGGCATTGTGGGCCTTGGCCGGGCTGCGGAGCTGGCACGCGAGAGAATGACGGAAGATGGGGCGCGGATTTCGCGGCTGCGCGACCGATTTGAAAAGGGAGTATTGGCTGCGGTGCCGGATGCCTTTGTGAATGGCGGGGGCGCGCCGCGCGTTCCGAATACGTCGAACATCGCATTCCCCGGCGTGGCCAGCGAGGCGTTGCTGATCGCGCTCGACTTGAAGGGACTGGCGTGCTCGAGTGGCTCAGCGTGTTCATCGGGCGCGGTCACGCCGTCGCACGTCCTGACGGCGATTGGATTGGCCGCATCGGAAGCGCGCGCCAGCCTGCGGTTCAGCCTGGGGCGCCACACGACGGAGGCGGATGTTGATTTCGTCCTGGAGATGCTGCCCGCGGAGGTGGCGCGACTGCGGGCGTTGTCGCCGGAGCAGAAAAAGCTAGCTCCGGTGAAGTGAGAAGCTCGCCGGAATCTGGATCATCCAAACGAAAATGAACTACATGGGGCAAAACAACGGAAATATTTCGGAGCCGCTCACCGCTGTGGCCATGAGCGGGGGAGTGGATAGCTCCGCCGTCGCTGCCATCTTGCGCGATCGCGGGACTCCGATTGTTGGGCTGACCATGCAACTGTGGAACCAGCGGCGCCTGCCGGAAGTCGATCCCGCGGGCCAGCGCGGGCATCGTTGTTGCGGGATTGAGGATGTGCACGACGCGAAGCGCGTCGCCGAACATCTGGGGTTTCCTCATTACGTGGTGAACTTCGAGGAGCGTTTTGAAGAGACGGTCGTGAAGCCATTCGTCGCGGATTATCTTGCGGGCCGGACGCCGATCCCGTGCACGCAGTGCAACAATCACGTCAAGTTCGATCAGCTGATTGAGACGGCGCGGCAAATTGGCGCGGAAAACCTGGTCACGGGGCACTATGCGCGCATCCGTTTCAATGGCGGGACGCAGCGCTACGAACTGTTGCGCGCCGCGGATGATTCCAAGGACCAGTCATACTTTCTTTTCGGGTTGAAGCAGGAGCAGATGGCGCGGACGACATTTCCCCTCGGCGAACTGAGGAAGAGCGAAGTGCGCGCCATCGCGCTTCGGGCGAAGCTGCCCGTTGCCGCGAAGCCGGAGAGTCAGGAAATCTGTTTTGTTCCGTCGGGGAATTACGTGCAATTCATCGAGTCGTATCTTCAGGAGCAGGGAAGCGCGTTACCGGCCGAGGAAGGGGAGGTTGTCTCAACAAGTGGTGAAATTCTTGGCCACCACGATGGCGTCCACAAATTCACACTGGGCCAGCGCAAGGGACTTGGATTCGCCGCAGGCCGGCCGATGTACGTCGTGCAACTCGACCGCGTGAACAGCCGCGTCGTGGTCGGCGAAGACGAAGAATTGCGCTCATCCGTTTGCAATGTGCGCGACGTGAATTGGATCAGCATTGAGCGCCTCGAAGAACCCGTATGCGCGAAAGTGAAAATCCGCAACCGTCACGAAGCGGCCGATGCCACCCTCGAGCCGATGGACGGCACGGGATCCATTCGCGTGCAGTTTGACGATGCCCAGCGCGCCATCACTCCCGGGCAAGCCGCCGTATTTTATGTGGACGATGCGGTGCTCGGCGGCGGCTGGATCGTTTAGACGCACCTCCGCCGTAGTCTGAATTCCCCAAGCAATCAGGACTAAATGAACAGGCCTTCGTCGGAAGGGTCGGACGTTGCTGAAGCTGGTTCGGAGCGCCGGCGGAACGACCGCAGCACATCAATGCCGGTCTTGATCCCGCGAATCACAGCCGTGGCCTGTTGCACCGGCCCCAGCATGGTCTTGCGGAAAACCGCGCCGGTATCTTCAATTGTCTCCAGCGCGCCGGTGAGAATTTGATCCACATGAATGAGCTGGATACGCATACGGTCGAGCGTTTCGGTCAATATGCGGTCCATTTTTTGGGCCTGCCCCCGCGCCATGTGAACGACTTCTGAAGCGTCGTTCACCATGGTGACAATGCGGGGCTGCGTTTCCCCCACCAGGTATTCCACTTTTGAGAGGATGGGCGTGACTCGGGCCTGCAGGTCCTCAACCACTCGCGTCATGTGTTGTTGCGACCTCTTCAATTGGAAAAAGATCGCCAGGAGCACTCCGGCTTGGATTGCCAGAGCGATCGCTGCAATCACCACGAAATATGCGGGCCAACTGGGCATGGATTGGTTCTCTACTGGGCCTTTGCTTTTTCGCGTTGATAGGCTTCACGGCCTGCTTCCACGGCCGCGCTGATGGAGTCCTTCTGGTTTTTCGCGACTTCCTTGCTGCGTTCCAGCAAATCTTCGGCACGCTCACGGAGTTCGCGGGCTTTCCGCTGGGCATATTCCTTGCCCTCCACGGCTTTGTTGGCCAGAAATTCCCGGGTTTCTTCGCCGG
>JBGOTC010000061.1:0-11639 GCA_041476305.1 Terriglobia bacterium | reverse complement strand
TTCCAACCTGAAGTGGAAAGCGATATCGGTCGCAGCGGTTGTCCTGCTGTGTATCTATGGATTGTTCGGGCTGCCTGAATTCCCCACGTCGCTTTCCCAGATCAAGCAGAATTTTTCAAAACGCATCCTGCTGGGGCTCGACTTGCAGGGCGGCACGCACCTGATCCTTCAGGTGCACGTGAACGATGCGCTGGTGCAGGACACGCTCACGGCGATGGAACAACTCGGGAAGCTCCTGCGTCCCAGGGGTATTCCCTACGACCAGATCACGCAGGCCTCCGACACGCAACTCAAAGTGACTGGAATAACCAACGACCACGGCGGCGAATTCAGGAGTCTGGTGGCGGATTCCTTTTCCAATTATGACGTGGCCCCCGCAGCGGGCGAAGCGAACGCTTATTTGCTGACCATGAAGCCGAGCGTGATCAGCTCCATTCAGCAGCGCACCATGGACGTGTCGGTAGACACCATCCGGCGGCGTATTGACCAACTGGGGCTGACCGAGCCGTTCGTGGCGCCCTATGGCCAGGGGGACAACGAAATTATTGTGGAATTGCCGGGCGAAGGCGACCCGATGCGCGCGAAGGAAATCATCAAGGCCGGGGGACAACTGGAAATCGTGTTGGTCCCGGATCCCAGACCTTATCCATCGGAAGTGGAAGCGAGAACCGCGCACAGCGGCGTGCTTCCCCCCGGGACGCAACTGGTGAGAGGAAAGGGAGTCTCCACGGGACAGGGGCAGCCCGCTGTGGAGAACTGGTACATCGTCAACCGCGTGCCCATTGTCACCGGCAAGGATTTGCGCGGCGCTGATGCGCGGCGCAGCACGGACCACGCGCCTTACTTTGAAGTGACCTTCAATCTATCCACCGATGCCGCGCGGCGCTTTGGGCCCTTCACGGAGCAGAACATCGGAAACCCCATGGCCATCGTGCTGGACCATCGCGCGCAATCCGTGGCGACGATCGAGGGGCGCATTGATGATTCCGGTAGAATCACCGGCTCCTTCACAGAGGAGGAGGCCAACGACCTGGCGCTGGTGCTGCGCGCGGGAGCATTGCCCGCAGGAATCAGCTACCTCGATGAACGCACGGTGGGCCCCTCGCTGGGCGCGGATTCCATCCGCCACGGCATCCAGGCGTCGATCACCAGCCTGGTGGTGGTGATGATTTTCATGGTGGTCTATTACCGGACGGCGGGAGTGAACGCCGTGGTGGCCCTGATTCTCAACTTGTTTATTTTGTTGGCGGCGCTGGCCTACTTCAGCGCGGTGCTGACCTTGCCGGGGATCGCCGGAGTCATCCTGACCATCGGCATGGGCGTGGACTCCAACGTCCTGATTTTTGAGCGCATCCGCGAGGAATTGCGAGGCGGCAAGGCTCCTGTTTCCGCGGTGGACCAGGGATTCAAGAGGGCGTTTGTGACGATTATTGATACCCACGTCACGACCATCGTTTCGGCGTTTTTCCTCTTTTTGTTCGGCAGCGGCCCGGTGCGCGGTTTCGCCGTGTCATTGACCATCGGTTTGCTGGCGAACTTGTTTACGTCGGTCTACGTTTCGCGTTTGATATTCGATTGGCACCTGGGGAAGTCGGCCCGGCAGACGGAGTTGAGCATCTAGGCAGGCATCCGAATCGTTGGAACCCGGCAAGGCGAGCCGGTGTCTAACTGGGACAGGTTGGGACCAATATGGAGTTCTTCGGGCAGGCGAACATTAATTGGATGGGCAGGGCGAAGTACTTCTTCGCCTTGTCGTTCGTGTTGCTGGCCATCGGCACGGTGGCCTGGGTCCGCAACCACGGGCCGGCCTATGGCATTGACTTCAAAGGTGGAACAATTGTGACCGTGCGCTTTGCGCAGGCGCCCAACCTGGATGAGATCCGGCGCGACCTGGGACAGCGCGGAATCGGTCTCAGCACGTTGCAGAGCATCCACGATATCGCCTCGCCGAACTCGAATGAGGTGATGATCGGTCTCGAGGAAGCGGGCCAGGGCGATCAGGCTCTGGACGCCGGAAAAACGGCGATTATTCAGGCGTTGCGGCTGAGTTTTCCAGCGGGTGAAGCAGGCAAGCGGGACTTCAACGTGGCCACTCCTTCGGAGATCGCGGGATACCTGGTGGAGCGCGACCCGTTGGGACTGGGCGTGTCCGCGGGAGATCGCTATACACAAATGGCGCAACAGATTGCGAGCTTCCGAGACAAGACGCGCAACGGCATCATCACCAGCATGGCCGACGTGGGGAATTCCGGCGTGGCACCGCAAGTGAGCACCGCGATGAGCGCGGGTTTTTATGCCGGGCCGTTTGCGATCCGGGATGTTGCTATCGTCGGGCCGAAAGTGGGGGCGGAGCTCCGCAAGCAGGCAGTGTACGTTACCCTCTATGCTTTGGCGGGTATGCTGGTATATATTGCCTTCCGATTTGAGTGGATCTATGGAGTGGCGGCGGTCGTGGCCGTGTTTCACGACGTCCTGATAACCCTTGGATTGTTTTCACTGTTTCACCAGTATTTTGAGATTTCGCTGACGGTGATTGCGGCGCTCTTAACACTGGTGGGGTATTCGATGAACGATACGATCGTCATCTTTGATCGAGTGCGCGAAAACAACCGGCTGATGCGCCGCGAACCATTCGCGGACATCGTAAACCGCTCGATCAACCAGACGCTTTCCCGGACCATCTTGACCAGCGGGCTGACCTTTCTCACCGCGCTTGTTCTGTTCCTGATGGGCGGCCCGGTGCTGAGAAGTTTCTCTTTTGCCCTGGTGATTGGAATTGTGGTAGGAACCTACTCCAGTTTTGGCATCGCCGCGCCGTTGGTAGTGGCGTGGAATCACTGGAGGGGCCCGAAGATTGCGGTAGGCTCCGGATCCGCAGCCGGCAGCAAACCCGGTTCACCGAGGCGGGCAACCGTTTAGGGACACCGGGAGGAGGTAAGACGTTATGTTCGATGACTTGGTTGAGTGCGCACCCAGTTCCAGGAAGAAGACGAAGAAGCTCTACACGGTGATGGTTTCAGCGTCCGCGCAGGGTCTGTTCGTTTTCATCCTCATCCTGATTCCTCTGATCTACACGCAGGCCTTGCCGAAGACGGCGCTGACCACGCTGCTCGTCGCGCCACCGCCGCCCGCGGCGCCCCCGCCACCCGCGGCCGCGACGCCGATCCGCGTCGTGAAGCCCACAGCGCGCCTGATTGAATCCGGAAAGTTGATCGCGCCGAAATCGATCCCCAAGCAGGTGAACATCATTAAGGAAGCGGAGCTGCCTCCCGATGTGGCGACCACCGGCATGACCGGCGGCGTGGTGGGCGGCGTTCCCGGCGGACAGATTGGCGGCGTGCTGGGCGGCATCCTGGGCGGTTCGACGACCGCGGCGCCCCCGCCTCCGGCTCCGAAGGAAGTGACGCCCACGCGCATCACGCAGGGCGGCAATGTGCAGCTCGCTTCGATTATTCAATCCACAAAAGTACAACCAATTTATCCGCCACTGGCCCGGCAAACCCGGCAGCAGGGCACGGTGCGGCTGAAGGCCATTATCTCGAAAGATGGACGCGTTATGGAACTGACCTACGTTTCCGGGCCCACGCTGTTGGTGCAGGCGGCCACGGACGCGGTGCGGCAGTGGCGCTTTCATCCGACCTTGCTGAACGGCACGCCGGTGGAAGTGGAATGCGTATTCGACATCGTATTCAATATGGGTGGGTCATGATCTAGAAGGTGCGGAATAAGACCGCGCCGATTGCGGGACTTTCTTGTGGAAGCGGGCCCTGCCCGCCGCCACTTTCAGGTCTGCGATCCAAGAAAGAAAAAAGGAGCCAATTCAAATGCTAGCAAATCTGTCAGTGGCAATGTGGGCGTTTCTCCAGCAGAGCGGAGAAGCGACGACCAGCTGGGACTTCTGGAGCATGTGGAAGAGCATGAGCCTTCTCGCCCAGGGCGTCATGGTCGTGCTCTTCCTGCTCTCGGTATGGTCGCTCGGGGTGATGATTGACCGTTTCCTGATGTACCAGGCCGCGCGCAAGCAGTCGCGCGTCTTCGTGCAGCAGGTGGCCGGCGCGCTGCGGGAAGGCAAGCTCGACGAAGCGATTTCCATCGCCGAGCGGAACAAGAAGAGCCACATCGCCAAGGTGGTGGCGACGGGACTCTCCGAATTCCAATCCGCCTCCGCGCAGGTCCCCGAGGAAGAAGTGATCGAAGCGGCCAAGCGCGGCCTGGAGCGCTCCGTGGCCATCGTGCACGCCGAAATGAAGCGCGGGCTGAGCGGCCTGGCGACCATCGGATCGACGGCTCCCTTCGTCGGACTGTTCGGCACGGTCACCGGCATCATTCACGCGTTCAAAGGCATTGAGGGTTCGCACGCCACCGGTCTTTCCGCGGTCGCGGGCGGCATCGCTGAAGCGCTGGTGACCACGGCCATGGGCCTGGTCGTCGCCGTGCCCGCGGTGTGGGCCTACAACTATTTCACGAACAAAGTGGAGTCCTTCGACGTGGAGATGGACAACTCCTCGATGGAGTTGATCAACTACTTCATCACGCGAAGGAACGCCAAAAAGTAGGCGGCCATGGCCTATAAACCAAAAGTAGGCGCGACCATGTCGGCGCCGAACGTGATTCCGATGGCGGATATCATGCTCGTGCTGCTGATTATTTTCATGGTGGTCACACCCATGTTGCAGAAGGGCAAGGACGTCAACATGCCCCGCGTGGACAACCCCATGGACCTGCCCAACGCCGATAAGGATGACGCCATTATCATCGCCGTGGCGCGCGACGGCGGCATCTTCATCGGCAACGACAAGACCAAACTGGAAGACCTGACCTCCATCATCCGCGACAAGATGACCGGCAGGATCGACAAGACCATCTTCATCCGCAGCGACAACCGCGCCAAGTATTCTTCCGTTACCGCGGTGGTGGATAATGTTCGCTCCGCGGGCGTGGATCAGGTGGGGCTTTTGACTCAGCGGGTGGACAGGCGGCAAGGCACCGCGCCTCCTCCGCCGCCAACGACGCAGCCGTAGCACGCGAGTGGGGTTCGATTCATGGCGATGCAAGTGGGCAACAACAAAGGCGGGACGCTCTCGGACATGAACGTTGTCCCGTTGATTGATATCCTGCTCGTCTTGTTGATCATCTTCATGGTGATCACGCCAACCACTCCGATGGGTCTGCAGGCGTTGGTGCCACAGCCCAACAACCAGAAAGTGGATTCCTTACCGCCGGACGGAATCGTCGTTGTCCAGGTCCTTGCCGGCGACAAAGTAAAGATCAACGAAGAAGATTCTTCCTGGGATACGCTGGGCGCCCGGCTAAACGAGATTTTCAAACTACGGGCGGAAAAAGTGGCGTTCGTGAAGGGCGAAGCAGACACGGACTTTGGAGAGGTGGCGCGCGCCATTGATATCATGCGCTCCGCCGGCATCGACAAGGTCGGCTTGCTCCCCGGAGTTGGCGGGAAGGCCTAGAAGCGCGGGCCGTTCGAGGGAATTGAGCCCTGGAATGCAGGGCCAGTCATCATTCGATTTGGAACGGAGTCCATTTTATGGGAATGCAAGTAGGTAAGAGCGGCGGCACGCTGGCCGACATGAACGTTGTGCCGCTGATTGATATTCTTCTCGTCCTGTTGATTATTTTCATGGTCATCACGCCGACCACGCCCATGGGCCTGGAAGCGATGGTGCCCCAACCGGCGCCGCCCAACCAGCAGAACCAGGAACAATTGCAGCAGAAGACCATCGTGGTGCAGATTTTTCCGGGCGACAAAGTGAAGATCAATGACGAAGAGTCCTCCTGGGACCGGCTGGGCGCCCGGCTGGACGAGATTTTCAAGCAGCGCGCCGATAAAGTGGCGTTCGTGAAGGGCGACGAGAACACCTATTTTGGAGAGGTGGCCAGGGCCATTGATATCATGCGGGCGTCCGGAATCGACAAGATCGGTTTGCTGACTCCCCGGATGGAAGGCGGGCAGTAGCCGTTTGAGGGGCAGGGTTCACACAGTTTTGCGCAACCTTTGATTGGCCCGCCTGAGGAATTCCACACGGCAGGCGCGGGCACGGAAAGCGAGCCATGAACGCATTTCAACCGAACCGAGGCAAGGGCGGAACCCGCTCTTTCGTAACGCTGGTCCTGGCGGTCGCGCTGGTTTTCGGGCTGGGCGGCTGCAAGATGCTCCAGGCGCGCGACAAGTTGAACCAGGGCGTGCAGGCATTCAAGAACGGGAAGTATGACGAGGCCATTGAGCTTTTCAAGAAGGCCAAGGAACTCGACCCCAACCTTGTGAACGCGCAACTGGACCTGGCCATGGCCTACCAGAGCCAGTACATCCCCGGGGCGCCTTCGGAAGAAAACCAGAGGCTGGCGACACAGGCCATCAAGGAATATCAGGAAGTGCTGCAGAAAGACGCGAACAACACAACGGCCATTGACGGCATCGGCGCGATTCTCTATTCCATGGCCGCCACGCCTTTTTCTCCGGAAAAGTTCAGCGAGTCGAAGACTTATTGGTCAAAGCACATCCAGCTGAAGCCCGAAGACCCCGAGCCTTACTACTGGATGGGATTGATTAATTGGACGCTGGCGTACCGGGCAAACGCGGAGATCCGCTCCAAGTACAACCACGCGAACCCCACTAAGCAGATCCACGACGACCAGCCGCTTCCGGCAAATCTGCGCGAGGAATACACGGCAAAGGAAACGCAGGTCGTCGCCGAGGGTATGGACAATCTGCAGAAGGCCATGCAGCGAAAGCCCGATTACGATGACGCCATCGCTTACCTGAGCCTGACCCTGCGGCAAAAGGCGGATATGACGGCAAGTCCTCAGGAGCGGGATGACCTGCTGAAGAGGGCCTCCGACATGATGGATCAGGTGAAGCAGATCAAGCAGAAGAAGTCACAGCAGCCGTCCGGCTCCTAATCCAACCCGGGAATTGGCAAAGCCAGGCCCGCGCCCGCGGGCCTGTTTCTCTTGGGAGTGGCACACAGCTATCTCTTGCGTGCCCGCGATTTCCGGGGAGGCCCCTCGAGGGCGTAAACTAGGAGTGCAATGCCCGCATCCGGAAAGCGATTGCTGAGTTTTGACCGCGCGGGGCGCGCCCTGGACGCCCGCTTCGCCGCGCTCCTGGCTAAGCTGCGCCAGAACCGCCCTTCCGACGACGCCGAACTGTTACGCCGCGCGTATGAATTCGCCGCGGAGCAGCACCGCTCGCAAAAACGAGAGTCCGGCGAGCCGTTCCTTTCCCACCCTCTGGAAGTGGCGCACGTCCTGGCGGATATGAAGCTCGATGTGACCTCGCTGACCGCCGCGTTGGTCCACGACGTCGTGGAAGACACGCAGATTCCCCTCGCAAGAATCGCCGAGCTTTTTGGAGCGGACACCGCGTTGCTCGTCGAGGGCGTTACGAAGATCAGCAGGCTGGACCTGCTGGCTCCGGAAGCCCGCCAGGCCGAAAACCTCCGCAAGATGTTGCTGGCCATGGTGAACGACGTTCGCGTGGTGGTGATCAAGCTGGCCGACCGCCTGCACAACATGCGCACGCTGGAGTTCTTGCCCGGGGAAAGGCAGCAGCGCATCGCGCGGGAAACCATCGACGTGTACGCGCCCATCGCGCACCGCCTGGGCATGGGCTTGATGCGCAGCGAGCTGGAAGACCTGGCCTTCCGCTACCTGGAACCCGCCGCCTACATCGAATTGCAAAAGGGCGTGGCCTCGCGCAGCAAAGGCTATGAAAAATTTCTTCACGAGCTGCAGGACACCATCCGGCGGAAGCTGGTGGAGAACGGCATTCCCGCGGAAGTGGAAGCGCGCGTAAAGCGGCTCTATTCCATTCACCAGAAAACGCTGCGCGACCAGCACACCCTCGACCAGATTTACGACCTGCTGGCCGTGCGCGTCATCACCGATAACGAGCGCAACTGCTATGCGGCGCTCGGCGTGGTGCACCACATCTGGCGGCCCGTGCCGGGGCGGTTCAAGGATTACATCGCCATGTCGCGGCCGAACCTTTATCAGTCGCTGCACACCACGGTGATCCACGAAGGCCAGCCCTTTGAGGTGCAGATTCGCACGCAGGAGATGCACCGCATCGCGGAGCAGGGCGTGGCTTCGCACTGGAAGTACAAGGACGGCAAGCAGGTCTCCGACGCCGATGACCAGCGCATCATCTGGATGCGCCAGCTGATTGAGTGGGCGCGGGAGATGCAGGAGCCCGGCGAATTTCTTTCCACGCTGAAGGTGGACCTTTACCCCGACGAGGTGTACGCGTTCACGCCGAAAGGGCGCGTCATCGCCCTTCCGCGCGGCGCCACTCCCGTGGACTTCGCCTACGCAGTGCACACGGAAGTGGGCAACCAGTGCACGGGCGCGCGGGTCAACGGGCAGATCGTGCCGCTGCGGCACTCGCTGGCGAATGGCGATGTGGTGGAAGTCATCACGCAGAAGGGGCACACGCCCAGCCGCGACTGGCTGAGCATTGTTCACACTTCGCGCGCGCGCAGCAAGATCCGCCACTGGATCCACCTGAACGAGCGGCGCGAAGCCACGGAAGTCGGACGCAAGTTGCTGGAAAAAGAGTCGCGCCAGTTCGGCCGCGCGCTCAAGCGGATTCCGGAATCCGATATGCTCCGCGTGGCCGCCGAATATGGCTGTTCGCGGATCGAAGACCTCTACGCCGAACTGGGCTACGGAAAATATTCCGCACGGCAGGTGTTGGGCAAGGCGCTGGGCCAGCCGCTCGGCGAGCCCGCGGCGAAGGAACCCGCGCCGAGCGCGCCGGGACGCATCGTCTCCACCGTGAAGCGCATGCTGGGGATGGGTGGGTCCGCCATCCAGGTGGGCGGCGCGAGCGATCTGATGGCCTACCTCGCGAAGTGCTGCAACCCGATTCCCGGCGACGAAATTGTGGGCTATGTGACGCGCGGCCGCGGCGTGGCCGTGCACGGCACATCGTGCCCCAACGTGCAGAACCTGCTTTACGAATCGGAGCGCCGCATCGCCGTGAGCTGGACGGACGCGCCGGACGCGCAATTCACTGTCTCGCTGATTATCCGCACGCAGGACCGCCCCGGGATGCTCGCGGATATTACGGCGGTCATCAGCGAGGCAGGCTCCAACATCCGCAATTTGACCAGCCAGCCGGATAAACTTCACGCGCGCGTGGACGCGACACTCGATATCACCAACCGCAAGCAACTGGAGCGCATCATCGCCAACACCAAGAAAATCTCCGGCGTCTTTGGCGTCGAGCGCGTCTATCGCGTTTGATCCGCCACGGCTCGAAACTTCCACTACGCCGCCCGGCGGCTTCCACTACACGGAAACCTCGGGACAGTTGACCCCTGCGGCACGCGCCTGTGTGCTCGGCGGCCCGGGACTGCTCCGCAGACGCTAAAATGGGTAGAGATGTATTTCGCCCGCCCTCTTCGCTTGCTGCGCGCCGCCGGTTTGGCCGGCGTGCTGTGCGTGGTGCTCGCGCTCCCCGGCTGCCAGAGATTCCATCAGGCCGATACGCAACCTCTGTACAAATCCGGGATGTGGTCAGACACCATCCAGCAGCTGCGGGACATGAGCGTCACGGATTCGGAAGTCGCGGAGCTGACCAAAGTCCACGAAGCGGGCCTTTCCGACAACGGAGTCCTGGAGCTGATGAAGATTTACCGCTCCCGCAAGCAGGTGTTCGCCAGCGGCGAAAGCGTTTCGGGATTGCTGCGAGCAGGCGTGGCGGAATCCGTGGTGATTGAGCTGGTGCATCTGGACCAGATCGGCCCGTGGACCGGCGAAGCGCAGGGCATTCGGCTGGGCGGATATTCGGATCAGGTGGTGGTGGCCGTGGCGCATCGCCGCGCCGACCACATGCCCACTATTTCAGCGCCGTCGCTGTTGGAGTTGAAGAACACGGGCGTCACGGAAGAACGCGTCCTCACGCTGATTTCCGGGGGCCTGACAGATGAGCAGGCGGGCCAGATGATTGCCGCTCACAAGCAAACGCAAGCGCCCCAGGGGTTTGTCCGCCGCCCACGTGGCCAGCCCCGCCGGCACCGGTAGATTGATCTGACCGCGCCAACTTTGCCCGCGCAAATTTTTGACGCGCCTCCCCGCGCCCGGTAGAATCCCCTCACCTTGATCCGCCGAACGCCTTCGCGGGTTTTCATTTTTGCCGCCGGCTTGCTCGCTGCCTGGGCTGCCGCGGGCTGCGCGGTGCCGCTCGGTCCCGGCTACACCATCGAAAAGCAGCGCATTGAGGTGACCTACGCGAAGGAAAAGCCGGACCGCGTCTCCGTGCGCGCGTGGTATCAGTTGAAAAACACGGGGACGGGGCCGCTCTCCGCGATCACCGTTAATGTTCCATACCATCCCGAATTCACAGACAATATTCGTGCGGAGTGGAATGCCGGCGCGCTACCGTCCGCAGTAATCCCGGACAACGATCACCAGTTGCAAATCGCATTTCCAGCGGCATGGAAGCAGGGTGAGCGCGGTGAATTTGTATTCACATATGAATTGAAAGTCGTCTATCCGGACACTCCTGTTGCCACGGGTGGGGGCCCGCCGTTCTTCCTCCCCAGCAGGGATTGGTATCCGGCATTGGCCCGGCCCACTGGTACATTTGCCGAAGTCGTGGGGCCGCCTGCCAAATGGGACCTCGTCGTCAGCGTCCCTCAGGGCTATCACGTTTATGCGAGCGGCCGCGCGGCAGGATCCGACCGGTCGTCAGGAAAAACTTCGGCTGGAGGAGTTTCTCTGCGCTATGAACAGCGGCCCGGGAGCGACTTCAATCCATTCGTGGCGACTGGACCCTATGTCGAGCAACAAGTGAAGACAAGCAACGGGATAGTCATGCTCTGGACATCTAAGCCCGTTCCTGAAAAGCGTGCCCGTGAAATCAGTGAACGGGTTTCATCGGATGTGAAGTATCTTGAAATAGAATTTGGACCGCTGGGAACAAGGGATTTGTCGGTGTGGATCATTGAGTGCCCTCCCCGCGAGCCATTTTTCCCCCGAGTAGATGGATGCAGGACTGTGCCACGATCCGCTGTGGTCTCGGAGAGGTTTTTCAGAGCTGATGCAACAACGGCGATGGATGTTGATGTGGATTTGCAATTCACTGAAGCATGGTTTGGAGAGCCGTTGAGCAGTGAGTCAGATGAGCCGCCGTGGCCTGTTGACGCTGTCTCGTTGTATGCCGGGACCACGGTCGTCGTTTCGCAATCTGCACCCTCGCGCGAGACCAATATGAGGGACCTCCTGCATCTCTTGGACTCATTAGGACCCGACAAGGGAAAAGCTATACTCGCTGTGAGACGCGGAGATCAAGAACCGATTCCATCGCAGGCACTTGCTCGGAGCGAATTGTTCTTCTTCGCCCTCGAAGACCGCTGCGGAGAGAAAAACGTCCATCGCGCGCTGGCACGCATCTTGCGCGTCCTCCGAGGCAAGACGTGGGGGGTCAGCGACCTGCGTTCGGCGATGGAGGCGGAATGCGGCGGCGCCGACCTGGCCGCTTTTTTCCGCGAGTGGCTGAACAAGCCCGGCATCCCCGAGGAATTTCGTGCGCGCTATTCCGGCCCGGCCCCGACGAAGTCACCCGGCCCGATCCACTAAGCGGGTAGTGGCCTAGATTGAGTAGCACAGCCACTCTTGGC
>JBGOTC010000060.1:0-11648 GCA_041476305.1 Terriglobia bacterium | reverse complement strand
TGGAAGTGACCTGCACAAACCTGTTGGAGGATCCCGAGGTTCACGCCGTGGTGGTGAATTTCCGCGACATCACCGTGCGAAAACGGGTGGAGGCCGAACGCCAGGTGATGATGGAGATTATCCACGCGCTGAACGTCACCTCCAATCTGGATGAGCTGCTGACACAGATGCACAGGGCGCTGATGAGAGTGGTCAGCGCGAAGAATTGTTTTGTGGCTTTGTACGAGCCATCGACGGGAATGTTCCATTTTCCCTTCGTGGTGGATCGCCATGACATCGCGCCTCCGCCCCAGAAGGCGGGGCGCACATGTTCGGCGTATGTTTTCCGGACCGGGACGCCTCTGATTGCCACGCGACAAGTGTTTGACGATCTGGTGGCGCGCGGCGAAATTGAAATTGTCGGCACACCCTCGGCAGCGTGGCTTGGCGTTCCGTTGCGAACGCCTTCCGGCGCGCTAGGGGTGCTGGTGGTGCAGAGCTACGACGATGAGAACGCCTACAGCGAACGCGACCTTGAACTCCTGGTCTCCGTAGGCGCGCAAATCGCCCTGGCCATCGAGAGGAAGCGCGCCGAGCAGGAGCTGCGGAAACGCGAACAAGAGCACACCATCATTTTGAACTCCGTGCCGGGAATGATCGTTTACAAGGACCGCGAGAGCCGCATTGTGCGCGCCAACCGCGTGGCTGCGGAGTTCTTTGGTTGTCCCATCGAGGAAATGAAAGGGCGGCATGTGAAGGACCTCTGGCCAGACCTCGAGGGAGTTTCGGATAGAGAAGATCATGAGGTCATGGAGACGGGCCGGCCCAAGATGAGCGTAGTAAAGGTTTGGCGCGCCGCTTCGGGTGATGAAAGAACGGTCCGCACGCACCGCGTGCCCTACCGCGACGCGAACGGCGAGATCGCCGGAGTGATTGTGTTTGCCACGGATATTACAGACCAGAGCCGGTCGCGCGAATTGCTGGAGAAAGCCCGGCTGCAAAACGAACTTATTTTGCAATGCGCCGGGGAGGGAATTTACGGCGTGGACCGGGACGGAAAATGCTCCATGGTAAATCCGGCGGCCGCGGCATTAACGGGATGGGCGCGGGAAGAATTTCTGGGACATGAATTACACAAGGTGATCCACCACAGCAGGGCGGACGGAACTCCCTATCCTGCCGAGGAGTGCCCGGTCACGGCAATGTTCCGGGACGGAATCTCGCGCCGCGTCTCCGACGAAGTGTTCTGGCGGAAGGATGGGACATCGTTCCCCGTGGAATACCTGGCGACTCCCATCCGGGAAGGCGAGAAGGTCGTCGGCGCAGTGGTGACATTCCGGGATATCAGCCATGAGCATCAGGCCCAGCGCGTGCTGCGTGAATCTGAAGCGCGATACCGCCTATTGGTTGAAAATGCCGCGTACGGTATTTTCCGCACAGATCCCACCGGCCGAATCCTGGATGCGAACGACCCCCTCGTACATATCCTGGGCTATAACTCCGCGGAAGAACTCCGCGACATCAACATCCGTGAGGACGTTTACGTTCACCCGGAGCAACGCGACCCGCTGATTGCCGAGACGATTGCTCGCGGGCGGTTGGACGGCCGCGAAGTGGAATGGAAGCGCAAGGATGGATCCACGGTCATCGTGCGGTTGAGCGCGCGACTGGTGCGCGATCCTTCCGGCGGATTTGGCTTTGAAGGCATCGCGGAAAACGTGACGGAGTGGAGGGCGCTGGAAACGCAGTTCCGCCAGTCGCAAAAGATGGAAGCCGTGGGACGCCTGGCCGGCGGCGTAGCGCACGATTTCAACAATCTCTTGATGGTGATCAAGGGTCACACGGAATTGTTGTTGGAGCGCACGGCGCCCGAGCATCCTGATTTCAGGAAAGTTGACCAGATCAAGAAGGCCGCCGACCGCGCCGCGGGGCTTACGCGGCAACTGCTGGCATTCAGCCGCATGCAGGTGCTGCAGCCACGCGTGATGGACCTGAATACGATCGTCACCGAGATGGGCAGGATGTTGCCGCGCCTGATTGGCGAGGACATTGACCTGGCGATTCTGACCAAACCCGATCTCGGACGAGTCAAGGGTGATCCGGGGCAGATCGAACAGGTAATCCTGAATCTGGCGGTCAACGCGCGCGACGCCATGCCGGAGGGCGGGAAGCTCCTGATCGAAACGTGCAATATGGAATTGGATGTGGACTACGCGCGACTGCACCCACCGTTGACTCCGGGGAAATTTGTGATGCTGGCGGTCTCCGATACGGGCACGGGAATGGATGCGGCCACGCAGGCGCACATTTTTGAACCCTTCTTTACGACGAAAGAGAAGGGGAAGGGGACGGGGCTTGGGCTCGCCACAGTGTATGGCGTAGTGAAGCAGAGCGGCGGATTCATCTGGGTTTACAGCGAGCCGGGGAAGGGGACATCGTTCAAGATTTACCTGCCGCGTGTGGACGAAGTTCTTGAAATCGAGCGCGAGAAGAAGCGGCGGAAGGATGAATTGCCGCGGGGGACTGGAACCATCTTGCTGGCGGAGGATGAAAAGGACGTCCGCGAAGTCGCTCGAGAATTTCTGGAACTGTCCGGATATACCGTGATTGAGGCCAAGGACGGCGCAGAAGCCATCGAAAAGGCTTCCCATCATTCAGGGACCATCGCGCTGCTGGTCACCGACATGGTCATGCCGGGGATGAGCGGACGCGAACTGGCCTCAAGACTCACGGCCATTCGTCCGGAGATGAAAGTCGTCTTCATGTCCGGGTACACGGAGTATTCGGCGCACCGGCACGGTGAATTCGAGCTGAACAATACACTGCTCCAGAAGCCGTTTACCCGCGCCGTGCTCACTCAGGCGGTGCACAAGGCGCTCAGCGGCCACGCAGAGTAAGACTCCCTCCGAGATAACTCCTGACTTCGAGCGGCTCACGTGATGTGAGAGAATGCCCGCGCTGCAAACACGGTGAGGAACTTGCCATTGAAAATTCGCGTCCCAATTCCAGCTGCGATCCGAAGACTGCAAACGAGCGGGGTGTCGGTCGAGGGTCGCGCGGGCAAAGTCCGTCTCGACTTCAACGAGAACACCGTGGGCTGCTCCCCCGCGGTCCTCCGCGCTCTGCGGAAACTCTCCGGGGAGCAACTGGCGATGTACCCCGAATATGGAGAGAGTATGCGGCGGCTTGCCCGATGGTTCGGAGTGCGGCCGGATGAATTGACACTCACAAATGGCGCTGATGGTGGCCTGCAGCAGATTGTGGCCACGTTTGTAGAGCGCGGAAATACAGTATTACTGACCAAGCCGACCTTCGTAATGTACCCCTTTTTTGCGGCAATGGCCGGGACGCGCATTCATTACGCTCCATATGATTCTGAAATGCGTTTCCCGCTGGTTACTGTGCTCCAAGCCCTGCGAAAGTCCCCGCGGGTGTTTTTCCTGGCGAACCCGAACAACCCAACCGGCACACTGGTCAGGCCGATGGTAATTCGCCGCATGATCGAAGCGGCCCCGCGGACGCTCTTCGTGGTGGACGAGGCCTACTACGAATTCTCCGGCGTGACCGTGCTGCCCTGGATACGCCGGTACGCGAACCTGATCGTTGTGCGGACATTCTCGAAGGCCGCAGGGCTTGCCGGGCTTCGACTGGGGTGTCTATTCGCCTGCCGCGAGATCACAGAACTTCTTGCATGCACTCGTGAGCCGTTTAGTGTGAACGTCGCTGCTCTGGTGGCGGCGGAAGCAACCTTGCGCAACCACGCGCATGTGAAGGCTTACGCCCGTGAAGTTCGCGCGAGCTGCAAGATATTAGAGGCGGCCTTGACGAGGCTCGGCGTACTTGTGTTCCCCAGCGCGGGAAATTTCCTGCTTGCTGATTTCGGCGCGCGCGCGCCGCTCCTCGTGAAGAAACTGGCGCAGCGGGGGTTCCTGCTTCGCGACCGCAAACAGGATTTCGGACGCGTCGGCTACGTGCGCATCACCTTGGGGCCGCGCGCAATGATGCGGCGGTTGATTCGAGAGCTTGAGGGGATGATGTGAGGCTCGTCTTGAGCTTTTGAGTGTAACTTCATGGGAGAGGCGATGAACATGCGGCAATTCTTTCGGCGAGTGATACAGAGTGGCGCAATCCTCATTCTATTGTGGGCATCACCAGCGGCGCTGCCCGCGCAAGCGCCGGGACAGGCTCCGGGGCAATCCGCACAGCAAAACTCATCTGCTGCTCTCGAGAAAGTCGACCGCAACGTCATCTTCGGGATGTATTCAGGTCTCGCGCTGCTGATGGATGTCTATCATCCTGCAAGACCAAACGGCTACGGCGCAATTTATGTCGAAGGGAGTGGCTGGACCTCATCGCTCAATTATGGAGCAACGCCGCTCAAGAACTTTGCAGGATTGTCCGGGTATGTCCGTCTTCTGGTGGAGGGCGGCTATACCGTTTTCAAGATCGATCATCGCGCGACTCCCAGGTTTGTCTATCCGGCGCAGATTGAAGACGCACAACGCGCGGTGCGGTATGTTCGCTTCCACGCGAAGGAGTACTCCATTGATCCCGCGCACATTGCAGCGGTGGGGTATTCATCAGGGGCGCATCTCGCGAGTCTTTTGGGGTTGCTCGAGGGAGCAGGCAATGCGGCGGACCGCGATCCCGTCAACCGGGAAAGCGCGCGCGTGCAATGCGTCATCGCCGGAGGCACGCCCGCGTATTTGGTCCCGTTCCCGGGCTACGAAAACCAGGAGGGCGACAATTTTCTGTCGTGGTTGATTGGCGAGACGGTCAAGGGCGTGGTGACCCAGGGGACGCCTGTCTTCGACAAGCTCACGGAGGCTTCACCGATCCACTACGTCAAGGTTGGAGCCCCGCCATTCCTCCTGATACACGGCGATGCGGACACCCTCGTGCCCTATGGCAACGCTGAGGCGCTCAGGCAGGCTCTGGAGAAGGTCAACGCGCCTGTAAGAGTGATTACGGTGAAGGGCGGGACTCACACCTCTGTGATTGGTGCGCAATTGACAGAATATGGAGCTGAGTTGGTTCCCTGGCTGGAAAAGTATTTGCGGGCGGCGCAGACGCCATAACCGGGGAATCCGTAAGGCCAATACTATCAGATAGATACGGCCTTTCTGATTTAATCATGATGTAACACTTCCTCTGCTATATAATGGCTGGTTCAGGAAGGCGTTTTCTTCGGCGCACTCCTATCCCCGCCTGTTCCGAGGGTTTCCACGGATGAAGCGGTATGGCGAACATCGTTTCCCCGGTCGGTTGTTTGTGGTCGAGGGCATAGACGGTTCCGGCAAATCCACGCAACTGATGCTGTTGCATCAGTGGCTGAAGTCGGAAGGGTATGGAGTTGTGTTCAGCGAGTGGAATTCCTCGCTGGTGGTGAAGGACACCACCAAGCGCGGGAAAAAGAAGAAGCTTCTCACTCCACAATCCTTCTGCCTGATCCACGCCACGGATTTCGCCGATCGCATGGAGCGCAACATCATTCCGCTGCTGAAGGCGGGCGCCATTGTTCTGTGCGACCGGTACATCTACACGGCCTTCGCGCGGGACATCGCCCGAGGCCTGGACCCCGCCTGGGTGCGCGAACTTTATGCCTTCGCCGTGAAACCCACCGGGGCATTCTATTTCCGTGTGCCGCTGGAGGTCTCCATTACCCGCCTCCATGCGGCGCGAAGCGGATTTAAATTCTATGAGGCGGGTCTGGACCTGGGCCTGAGTGAAGACCCGGACGAAAGCTTCCGCGTGTTTCAGGGGCGCATCATCGAAGAGTACGAGAAGATGGTGCCGGAATTCGGCTTGAGCGTCATCGACGCGACCCAACCGATTGAAGCTCAGCAGGAGCAGATGAGGCAGCTCGTCATTTCCAAGCTCGAGCGCGCCAAACAGTTGCGAGTCGCACCCTAAAGAGCGAGATGAGAGAAGCAAGATGAAAGAAACATACGGAGTCGTGCTCCCCGGGATGGAGCTTTCCGACCTGGTCGGGAAGTTGATCGTCATTGAAGGCACGGATGGCGTTGGCCGCTCCACGCAAATTGCGCTGCTCAAGGAGTGGCTGGAACAGAAGGGGCATGCCGTGCTCGATACCGGGCTCTCGCGTTCGGGGCTGGTCGGGAAGGGAATCAAGCGCGCAAAGGAAGGCCACACGCTGGGCCGCATCACTCTCACTCTTTTCTATGGGACGGATTTCGCGGACCGGCTGGAACACGAGATCGTGCCCGCTTTGCGCGCGGGGTTCATCGTCCTGACGGACCGCTATATTTTCTCCCTGATCGCCCGTGCGATTGTGCGCGGGCTGGACCCCCTCTGGGTGCGGAGCGTTTACTCCTTTGCGTTGAAACCCGACGCGGTATTTTATCTGCATATCGGCGTGGATGACCTGATTCCACGCGTGGTCTTCTCGCGTGGATTCGATTACTGGGAATCCGGGATGGATGTCTATTCGACAGAAGACATGTATGAGAGCTTTCGCAGGTACCAGACATCCATGCTGGAGCAATTCGACCGGCTGGCGGAGGAATACAAGTTTAAGGTTGTGGATGCCACACCGGAGCCGCGGAAAATATTTGAAAAACTCAAGGCGGGGATTACGCGTGTGTTGGAGGGAGAGCATGCGCGACCGGTGTTGGAGATCGCTCCGCCCAGCGCGGCAAGTGCTTCCGCGGGACAATCTTCCTCACCAGTTGAGGATGCACCGCTGAAACAGGCGTCCGGAGCATCGGAGTCGCATGTTGAAGACCTCAAAGTGTAATTCAGGTATCACATCTTAAGATTCCACGCCGGGATTCCCCCGATGGTTTCAAGAACTTTCCAACCTGGACCTGAAGCAACACACAAATCGGAAGCATCGCAAGGATTAGCGGTGTGGATGGGCCGCGCTCTGCGCGAAGCAGCACAAATGCAAGGACACCTCAAGGCGCGGCACGTTCACGATTTGCGAGTGGCATTACGCCGCTGCCGGTCCGTCGCGGCGGGCCTGCGACAACTTGATCCGAATCCGGCATGGGCGAAAATGCGAAGAGCCGCCAAGCGGCTGCTCGGCGGGATGAGCGACCTCCGGGATATCCAGGTGATGCGT
This sequence comes from Terriglobia bacterium, assembly GCA_041476305.1. Taxonomy (GTDB): domain Bacteria; phylum Acidobacteriota; class Terriglobia; order Acidiferrales; family UBA7541; genus DASTCZ01. The sequence continues at coordinate 4,585 of JBGOTC010000060.1, read as the reverse complement.
GATTGGATCTCGAAGTTGGGAATGAGCAAGAATGAGGCCGGCTTGCGGATGTCCGGTCTGTTGGCGGAGAGAGAACATCGCGCACGGCGAGATGCCCGCAAGGCTCTGAAAGCGTTTGACACGAAACAATGGCGGAAATGGACGCGCCAACTCCCGGAGCGCGCCCGGCGAATCTCGCCGGTAACCCCGGCATTTGAACTCATCGCGCTGGAGCGGTGGCGTGAGGCGTGGGAGCTGCACCGCGCTGCGATTCAGCTGCAAAGCAGGATTTCCTTCCACCGGCTTCGCGTAGGCATCAAGCGCTTCCGTTATTCGGTGGAGAGCTTCATGCCCGCACAAGCCGCCGCGTGGGGCCGGGAGCTCAAGGGCGTGCAGGATCTGCTGGGGGAAGTCCACGACTTGGACGTGTTGTCGGGGGCCCTGCAACAGTTGAGACCCCCGCTCAGTGGCGCGGGGAGACGAAAATGGCGCAAAGCGATTGAAAGCGGACGATCGAGCAGGCTCGCGGCCTACCGCGAAAAAATGACCGGCCGAACTTCGCTCTGGAATAAATGGCGAGCGGCCCTTCCGGAAGAGCGGACTAATCCGCCAGCCCGCGCAAGGCGCGCGAAGTAAGCAACCAGAGCAGGTTTCCATCCACGGGAGAGAGAGAACTGATCTCGAGGCAGGCGGCTCCGGCCTTTTTCAATTCTGTGAATGTTTTGGGGGCGTGCAGCGCGTACGCAATGATTTCATCCAGGTTTGGCGCGTGGCCGAAGCAAATCGCCTCTTGCGCCTTGGACCTGGAAAGTTCATCGAAGATGAGTTTGGGAGAAGCGCCGGGCAAGAGCGCCTCCACTTTGTGAATTTTTCCCACTGGCAAATCAAGCACTACGCAAGCGATTTCAGCGGTTTGAACAGCGCGCAGGTAGGGGCTGCTCAAAATGAGGTCCGGGTTTGGGTCAAGCGCGCGTAAGCCACGCGCGGCGGCGCGCGTCCGTTCAATCCCCTTGGGCGTCAGGTGACGCTCCGGCTCGGGAGGGCATTCGGGATCATCCCGATCAATCGCAATGCCGTGGCGCATCAGATAAAGGCGCATCGTTAATTTCCAGCCATCAACTCGAATTCACTCAGGCGGTGAAGCTCCATACATGGCCTAAAGAGCGCGAGTGATGTTTTTTCGTTCCATGTGGCGATCCCGCACGGCGCGCCTTTACCGCGCCAAGTTTCATTCTCGTGCGCCGGAATACGACGCGCACGCCAAATTCCTCTTCCAACGGACGGGCCTTGCGGCGCAAGGCGGCGAGGTCAAGCGACGCACTCGATGCGACTTGCAGGCTTAGCCCGATGCGTTTGCGCGCGACGCTGGCAGTGACGCCGCGGACTTCCTGGGAGGCGCCTGAATCGAGAGCCACGGCGATACGCAGCAACCCGCTCAGCTCACGAACGCGGCGGCGTTCGCGGGCCGGGAGGGAGGAATAGAGTCTGTGATCCAGTTCCGGCTGGGACTTGCCGTGGTAGCGGACGAGGCACGCGATCATGCTTTGCATTTCATCCGGTACGCCGGGAAGCTCGGCGTTGCGGACGAGGTACTCGCCATGCTTGTGGTGCCCTTTGGTGTGGATCACTTTTCCGGAATGGTGCAGAAGCGCTGCCATCTCGAGAGGAAGGCGCATCTCGGCGGGCAAGCCGTGCAGCGGCGCGAGCTGATCGAATAGGGATGCGGCGAGCTTGCGGACATGTTCGGCGTGGCGCAAGTCGCAGTGCAGGCGAGTCGCCAGTGTGCGGGCCAGTTCGAGCAGGGCGCGGGAGCGACTCGCGCTCAATCCCGGAGCGCCGAAGTGCTCCGACGCCAGTTCGCACAAGATTCCTTCCCGGACGCCGACGCCCGGGACGAGAAGAGTCTCCATCTGTGCATGCTCGGCCAGGCAGAGGAAGACCACAGCGGCGATGCCCATGACTTCGGCGCGATCGCGACGAACTCCAAAAACTCGCATGCGCGCGGGGACGTCCCTGCGCATAATTTCCCAGGCGCGGTCGCGCAGCAGCCGCACATGGATTGAGGGGATCCCGCGGTAGCGCGGGCCGGGCGCCACGCGCGCAAGTGTTTCCGCGTTCCCGCCACAGAAAACGGCGGTGTGGCGTGCCAAGTTTGGCGGGTCGTGCCACATGCTCTGCACAATGGAAAGGACGTGGTGGCGCAAGCGCTCAAACTGGTCCTCATCCATCCTGCCGGTGAGATTCATGCGCTCCATCAGGCGTACGGTGCCGATGGGGAGAGCCAGCGAACGAACGACGTTCCACTGGCGCAGGAGCGTAATCTCAAGACTGCCGCCGCCGAGGTCCACGACAAGGCGTGGTTCAATGGGAGAAAGCGATGCGTGCACCGCGCGCAGGACCAGCCGCGCTTCCTCGGCGGAATCGATGGCCTCCAAACGGATCCCCGTTTCCCGCAGAATGCGCTCGAGGAGGATGTCGCGGTTTTCAGCCTCGCGGACGGCGCTGGTGGCTACGGCGCGGTAGAGCTGGATGTTATGGCGCTGTAACAGGCCGCGGAAGTGGCGGAAGGTTTGAACCGCGCGCGTGATTGTCCGGGGAGCGAGGCGCCGACGCGTGAAAACATTGTGGCCCAGACGGACCGGCCAGCGTTCGGTGGAAACTTCCGTGATTTCGGTGGAAGAAGAGGCCCGGGCGACGGCGGCCCTGATTGCGTTTGATCCCGCGTCTACGGCGACGATGCCGATGGATTGGGCCAAAGTAGGTTCCAGGGCCTCTTGGAAATGCCGCCGAATGTACAAGCGACCCGGAGAGAATAACATCGCGCCCCAAGGATGAAGATGAAAATCTGATGAAACAGAGGACTTTTTTGGATTGGGTTTAGCGCACGTCCGACGCCGATTACGCCTGATCTTTGGGTATCGTCCAAAATGCGGGAGCTGGTTCCGTGAACGCGACACCCACTTCCACGGATCGCTTCTTCTTGTGCTTGAAGAAAATTACCCGGCAGGCCTGTTCGGCATGTGTCGCGGGGTTTGTGAGCAGCAATTCCTGACCGGACTTAACTCTCCTGGAAAGCAGCAGCAGTGCGCCATGCAGGTTTACGTTGATGGAAGAGGATTCTTCGTGGAAAGGTTCGTTGCGGCGGCCGTGGCCATAGACGAACACCGGCACACGCATCGCCACGCGTTCGGCGCGGCGACGCTCGAAATCCGTCATGCCCTCTGAATTCTTGTGGTCTGCGCGCTCGTATTGAGCTCGCTTGATTGCGTCGTAGATCCGGCTCAAGTCAACGTCCCCCACGCCGGCGGCTGGGTAGCCGGGGGATACGTTAGCGCAACGCCACGGAACGGGAGCCAGGGAAGGTGATGGGCTGTGCGGAATGAACAACTGCCTTGGAGCAGAAAAGTCGAAGTCGTAAAACGGGATCAGGGTTTGGAGGGCTTCGTTTTCTCGAGGCGCAGCGCTGCGGAGTTAATGCAATAACGCATGCCGGTGGGCGCAGGCCCATCTTCAAACACGTGGCCCAGGTGCGCCTCACACCGGCTGCATCTGGCTTCCACCCGTCGCATGCCGTGGCTGAGGTCGGATTCCTCTTCCAAGTTACCGGGCGCGGCGGGCGCGGTGAAACTTGGCCAGCCGGTGCCGGATTCAAACTTGGTCTGCGAATCGAACAAGGGCTGCCCGCAACAGACGCAGACGAAAGTACCCGCTTCCTTTGATTCGCAGTATTCGCCGGTGAAAGGCGGTTCCGTCCCTCTCTGCCGGGTGACGTAATACTGATTCGGCGTCAGCTGTTTCCGCCATGCCGCGTCGTCCTTTTTGATTTTTTCGCTCATCGTGAATAAATCTTACCTTATCGAGGGCAGAGTTGGGCAGCGAGAATCGAGTTCGACCCTGCGAGAGCGGAGTTGCTCCGAGCGCCAGGGTTGAGTATTATCGCGCGCGGCTCCGCGAATGAAACCGACCACGACAATGCGCTGTGCGTTCGCAACCGTGATTATTGGGGCGGCGCTGCTACTGCTCTGTGCTAACGGAATCGGAGCACAGACGGCGCCGCCCGCGAAGTCGCAGGGGGCAACTCCCCCTAAGGCCGCTCCCAGGAAACCGGCGCTGGTTGAAGCGGTGATGCTACCGATTCAAGTGGTCCCGCAGCCCTCCTCTGTGAAACAGGAAAAAGGGGAGTTTGTATTCACGGCGCGGACAGCAATCGTCGCCTCCTCCAGAATTCAGGCACTGGCCGAAAACCTTCGCGGAAGTCTGGAGCCGGCGATGGGTTATCCGCTGCCGATAGTTCGCGCGGCGCAGCCGGGAAGCGTCGCTCTTGCCATTGACGTGCGCATGAAGCGGTTGGGGCCGGAGGGCTACCGATTGGAAATGACCCGTGGTGGAGTGCGCATCCGTGCATTCGCTCCTGCGGGACTCTTTTACGGCATACAAACGCTGCGGCAACTATTGCCGGCCAGCGTCATGCGCCGCAGCCGCACGGACGGAGTGCGCTGGGCCATCCCCGCGGGTGTGATTGAGGACCAGCCACGATTTTCCTGGCGCGGGGCGCACATGGACGTCTCCCGCCATTTCATGAGCAAGGAATTCGTGCTGAAGTTCC
>JBGOTC010000059.1:0-11651 GCA_041476305.1 Terriglobia bacterium | reverse complement strand
CCGATGCGCTTTGCAGCGCCGCCGGTTTCAATCTCCAGATGTCCGCGCAGCGCCAGCGGCAGCTCGTACTGCGAAATCTGATAGCCCTTCGTCAGGTCGGGATAGAAATAGTTTTTTCGCGCGAACCGCGAATTCGTCTGCACTTCCAGATGGAGCGCCAGCGCCGCGCGAATCGCCAGCTCCAGAGCCTTGCGGTTCATCACCGGCAGCGACCCCGGCAATCCCAGACACACCGGGCAAACATTCGTGTTCGGCGGGTCGCCAAAGCGTGCAGAGCATCCGCAGAATACCTTTGTTTTTGTCAGCAGCTGCGCGTGGACTTCGAGACCGATGACCGGCTCGTAGGCCGAGAGCACGTCGGGCGCGGTTGCCGGCTCAGGTTTTGTTTCCCCGCCCATATTCGCGCCAAAAGTATAGCATCAGCGGTGCGCGCGGATTGTCGCGCCGCGCGCATCGCCAGGCAACACATCGGCGCGAGCGCCCGCGGCTTACTCGCCCCCGATGGTCAGCTTGATTCCCGCGCGCACTTCCCGCCCCAGCGCCGGATACCCCAGCACCTCCTGATACTGGTTGTCAAAAAGGTTCGCCACCCGCACGAAAAGTGACGCACGGCGCTGGACGCGATATGACACCGCCGCATCAAACCGCGCATATCCGGAGTTCTGGGTAAATCCGAGCCCGAGAAAATCGCTGTCAGTCCGCGGCCCGGCGAAATAAGCCGTGAAATTCGCATCCACCCGGTGCGCCGAGAAATTCACCACCAAGCTCCCGGAATTCACGGGGCGCCGGAACAACCGGTTTCCCGCAATCTGCGAGGGATCAAAGGCGTTCGGCGCCACTAGCACTCGGCTGTCGTCGTACGAATAATGCCCGGAAAAATTGAGCCACCTTGTGGCCCGCACCTCCGCGGAAAGATTCACTCCACGCGCGCGCGCCAGGTCCGTGTTGAAGAATGTGCCGGTCCCGAAGATGCACGTGCCCGTCGGCGGCAGGAACGTAAAGCTGATGACGTCGCGGAACCGGTTGTAGAAATAATCTGCGGAAACATGCACGCGTCCGGACGCAAACGCCTGCTCAATCCCTCCGCTTGCCGTCAGGCTCTGCTCTGCGCGCAGGTTGGGATTGCCGGAGAAACACGGGTCCGTCCCGAACGCCTGGTCGAGCCGCGGCGCGTCGATTCCCTGTCCGTAAAAGACGCGCAGCCGAGTCTCGCCCACTACGCTGTTTCCCTCGCGCAGCAGAAATGCCACGCCGCCGCGCGGGACCACTCGCGTTCCGAATGTCGCGTTGGCCTCCGCGCGCGCCCCCGCATTCAGCGTGAGCCGCCGCGTCACCTGCCATCGCGCATCAACATAGCCCGCCTGATTATTCCGCCGCGCGTGCTCCCCGAAGAGCGCGCCCGGATACCCGTTCTCCACTTCATACATATATCCAGCGGTGTACGCGGAGTTGCGAATCACGTAACTCGCTCTTGCATCCAGCCCCGCGCGGTTGAACTGGCTGTGCGAAGTAAAAAATGGCGGGTCGGCAATCGTTGTGTTCAGGCTGGCCTCGTTCGCCGCCACATGCCAGCGCCAGTGGTTGCCCGTCTCGGCGTTCCACACCAGGCTTCCCACGAAATCCTTCAGGTGATTGTGCTGCAGCGGGTCAGGTGGAAGAAACAGTACCGGGCCTGCAATCCCCGCGTCGCTCGTCGTGTTCCGCACCACCAGCCGCAGGGTATTCGTGTCCGAAAATCTCCAGCCGAAATTTCCGGAAACACTCCGGTTCAGGAATCCATCGTTCACGCCCTGTCCCGCCGTGGAAAAATAAGATGCTTCCGCCGCGTAATCGAGCCTTCCCAACAGGCCGCTGAACTCCGCCGCCCCGCGCCCCGTGGAAAACGAACCCCCTTCGCCAACCAGGTCCAGCTCCGGCGTTCGTGTTCTCCCGCGACGCGTAAAAATCTGGATCACTCCCGACATAGCGTCCGTTCCATAAAGCGCGCTTTCCGCTCCATGGATCACTTCGATTTTCTCGATGTTGTCGAGCGTGAAATTCGAAAAATCCGCGAACCCGCCGGAATCGTTCATCGGCGCGCCATCGAGCAGCACCTTCGCGTGGTTGGAATTTCCGCCGTCCAGGAAAAGCGCGGTAATGCCGCCTTCGCGACCCGTCCGCGCAATGCTGAATCCCGGGAGTGTGCCCAGCAGGTCCGGCAGCGTCCTCGCTTGCCGCTGGTTGATTTCCTGTCGTGTGACAGTCGTGAGCCGCGTGGTCGAAAATCCTGCTTCCACGGGAAATGTTTCTGCCGTGACCACCACGCCGGCGGAAAGCGGCTCGATTTCCAGCCGCAGCTTCCATTCCACTTGCTGCCCCGCGCTGAGCTCCACCTCGCGCTCTGCCCGCGTGAATGTCGGCTGTGTAACTATGATGCGGTACGCCCCCGGCGCAAGCGCCAGCTTGAAGCTCCCGTCGTCGGCCGTCTTTGTTTCCGGCGCCGGCTCTCCCGGCTTTGTGGCGCCGGGCCGCGTGGCCGTAACTTGCGCGCCGGAAATCGGGCGGCCGCTCGGATCCAGTATCGTTCCGGAAAGTGTCGCGGTGGCTGATGTCTGTGCGGATACCGAATTGCAATTCAGAAGGAAGCAAACAGTCAATGCAGCGCTGAAAACGAGTCTCAGAAAAACGGGAAGGCGGGATTTCATGGTCTCTCCTCCTCTCCCTCTCGCGCGGGAGCTGAAGGTTTCCCGGCCGCAGCCCGTCATGCAGCGCGTGCCTGGGATGCGGATCCCGCCGGTCTCCTGGCTTGGCAACAGAGAGTTGAGCGGCGCCTTCCCATCCGTCCAGCAAACTTTTCACCGGTGCGGAAAGTGGCGCGGCTCCCCAGTAAGTCGCCTTACAGTCGCGCGGCGGCAACGGATTTGCACCGTCTTCCCGTGCGCGGGGTCCGCGGGTTGATGTTTGCAGCGCAAGAGCATGTGAATCTGCTCGCTCCCGCGCCGCCGGAAACTACTCGCACAAATTATTGCTTCAGCTCTCCGCCGGCGGCCTGGCCCCGCGGACATGCACCCGCGGGCGTCCTTCCGGACCCATCTCCACATCCAGCGGCGCTTCAAAAACCTGTTCCAATAAATCGCGGCGGTAAACTTCCGCCGGTGTTCCGGTCCTCAAACATTTTCCGTGATGCATCAGCACCACTTGGTCCGCGAATTCCGCCGCCAGGCTAAGCTCGTGCGTCACGACCACCACGGTGTAGCGGTTTTCCGAAGCCAGGTGCCGCAGCCGTTCCAACAATTCCACCTGCGCCCCGATATCCAGGTGCAGCGTTGGCTCGTCGAGCAGCAACAGAATTGGCTGCTGTGCCAGCGCCCGCGCCAGGATCACTCGCTGCTTCTCGCCGCCGGAAACCTCGTGCATCCAGCGGTCCCGCAAGTGCGTCGCGCCCACTTGCGCCAGCGCCTCTTCGGCAATCTTCAAGTCCTCTCCGGTTTCAAAACGCAGGCCGCGTCCGTGCGGGTGCCGCCCTTGCAAAACGTATTCGCTCGCGCGTGTGGGAAACAGCAGAGGACTCTCCTGGTGCACCATGGCGATGCGTTGCGCGCGTGTGCGTGGGGAGAGTCGCGAGGTCTCAAATCCCTCCAGCTCCACGCGCCCCGAAAGCGGCTCCAGCGTTCCCGCGATCAATTTCAACAGTGTGGATTTCCCGCTCGCGTTGGGCCCCAGGATGGTGACGATCTCCCGTTGCCGCGCCGTGAAAGAAGTTGCGGCCAGCGTGAAAACTGGCGCCGCGTTTCCGCGCGAGTGGTAGGCATAGCTCGCCTGCTCCACATTTAGCCGCACCGTCGCTTCCCATGCCGGCTGTTTGCCGGGAGGCATCGCCACCACCACATTGTTTTGTCCGGAACTCATGCGAACCTCCGCCGCAACAGGTAAAGAAAAAGCGGCGCGCCGAAGATCGCCAGGATCGCGCCCACCGGCAATTCCGTCGGCGCCATCACCCGGCGTGCCAGCGTATCGGCGATCACTACCGCGATGGCTCCGCCAATCGCGGAGGTCGGGATCAAGATGCGATAATCGGAGCCGAACAAGAAGCGCATCATGTGCGGCACGAGCAGCCCCACATAGCCGATTGCCCCGCTCACAGAAACGGCCAGACCCGTCAAAAGCGACGCCGATACGTAAACCACCAGCTTCACGCGCGTAACTTCCACCCCCAGATGCATTGCCTCGCGCTCCCCCGTGGCAATCAGGTTCAGGTCGGCGGCGGTTGTGTAAATCGCCCCCACACCTGCCACCAGTCCGACACGGAACACCCAGCGCAGGCTCTCCTGCAGCGGGGTCGAGAGGTCGCCCATCAGCCAGAATGCCATGCCGCGCATGTCGCGCCCGGAAAGCGTTGTCATCAGAAAGATTATCAGTGCGGATAAGAATGACGCGGCGATGATTCCGGCCAGCAGCAGCGTCGTGCTGTCCAGTTGCCCTTTGCGTCGTCCCAAAAAATAAACCGCCGCAATCGTTGCCGTCGCTCCAAGAAACGCCGAGAGCGGCGTCACCAGCGGTATGCCTGGATAGGCAATCAGCGCGATGATTGCCCCCAGCGCCGCCCCGCTCGATACGCCGAGCACGTACGGATCAGCAAGTGGATTCCGAAGCAACGCTTGAAAGCCCGCGCCCGAAACCGAAAGCGCGGCTCCCACCAGGATCGCCAGCTCAATCCGTGGCAAGCGCAGATCAAAAATAATCAGCCGGTAATCGCTCTGCATTTGCGCGGTGCGTCCGAAGATCACCCGCCCCAAATCAACCGCCAGGTCCGTCATGGAGATCGGCACTGCGCCAACCTTCAGCGCCACCAGCACAGCGCCGAACAGCACCACCAGCAGCGCCGCGCAGGTCCACAACAATCGCCTCAAGGTCAGCGGCTGCTTCATCGCGCGCCCCCCTTTGGGGCCGCCGCGCCCGTCCGCGGCGCATCCGCGAACGCCGCGGGGTGCAATTGCCGCGCAAGTTCCTCGATGGCATCCACCAGCCGCGGCGCGGGACGGTTGATGGCGTCGCTCACCACCACGATTCGGTTCTCTTGCACTGCCTTCAAATCACGCCACCCCGGAGCATTCTTGAGCGCCACGAGCGCCGCCAACTCCTCCTCCGCGTGCGCCGACGCGAACACAAGATATTCCGGCTGCTGCCGCACCACTTCTTCCAGGCTGATGTGCGGCCAGTCCTGCTTTACATGAATGATGGATTCCGCCCCCGCCAAGCGCAGCGCGTCAGCCAGAAAAGTGTCCCGCCCCACGGAGATGAGCGGTTCCTGCCACACCACGAACAGAACTCGCGACGGTGTCACTCCCGTCAGCCGGCGCCGCAATTCATCCAGCCGCGCCTGCAGCGCCGCCACCAGAGCCTTGCCGTCCGAAGCCGATCCAATCACTTCCGCCAGTCGTCCAATGGACCTCAGCACACCTTCCACGCCGCGCGCGTCCGCGGCATATGTCGCCACATTCAACCGGTCGAGCGCGTCCAACGTCTGAATACGGTTGATTGACGTCGTCACCAACACCAAATCAGGCCGTAGCGCGACAATGGCTTCCAGGCTCGGATTCACCAACCCGCCTACCTTCTCCTTCTTCTGCGCTTCCAGCGGGTAATCGCAATAGTCGGTGACTCCCACAACACGGTCCGCCGCGCCCAGTGCAAACAATGTTTCCGTAATGCTCGGCGCCAGCGACACAATCCGCCGCACCGGCTGCGGAATCGAAACGCTCCGCCCTGCTTCGTCCTTCACAATAACCATCGCGCCGGGCGCGGGTTTCTCCTTCTCGCCGGTCGTCTGCGCCGCCGCGTTCCCCGCCGCGAACAACACCAGCGCCGCGCACAATGCCGCCGCCCGCGCAACGTTCACGCGGAGTTTTTGCCGGTAGTATTTATTCGGATCGTTCATGGGCCATTGACGCCCGCAAATAAAAAAGCCCCACGAGAAATGGGGCCTGAATCCCTGCTCTTTCTCGCGAAGAGTCCGGGTAGCTGCGGCGCGGAGGGTGTCCTGACTGACGGCGTATCGTCCGAAACTCCCGGATCAATCGCCGATCACAGTGGCGGGACCGCGGCCGATTCTCACGGCCTTCCCCCAAACAATTCCGCGCCTGCGGATTGTCAAAACGAAGTCTATGCCCGCACTCGCGGGCTGTCAATTCACCCGCGTGCTAACGGCAAAGGACATCACGCCCGAAGCTGTTCGCTCTGCGCCGCCCAGTGCAGGTCATCAATCCACCATTTGCCCGCAGTTTGCACCAAAGTGAATTTCGCCAGGTAGTGCTGCCCATTCACCGTCACGAGTTGCGCCTCGATCACCGTGCGCCCGCGGACTTCGTCGCGCCGCGTCACGCGATACGCCCGCGTCAAAAACGCTCGCCGGTATTCGCTCACCAGCGCGTGATAATTCTCGAAGGGGACTTCCTTGCGGTAGCGCTCGGAAAGCAATCCGTATGCGGATTTCAAATCGCCGCGCGAGAGCGCTTCAATCTCCGCGCGCACAATGGCCACTTGGTCCGACGCGCTCGCGTTCCGCCCCGCCAGACTCGTGTAGCGGACAATCATCCAGCCCGCCAGCGCGAATGACGCAATCGCCGCCACCATCAGCCAGCGCATGCGTCGCAGGATTTCCCTTCGCCCATCCTCGGGTATGGCCTCTGCAGTCACAGCGGCCACCGGCTCCGCGATGTCCTCGCCTGTCCTCTCTTGTCCCGGCAGATCACCAGGCTCATTGATCGGGACATTCATTGGAACAATGACCGGCGCATCGCCAGGGTCAATGGGAGGGATCTGGGGCTGGTCGTCCATTCACTTCTTCTCCGTGAAAGATGCTCTAGGTAAGGACGCTCGCTCGGGGGCAATTGTTGCCGGTCAGCGGTTCTTCCATTTCGGTTTGCGTTTTTCCGCCACCGCCTGAAGGCCTTCCTGCGAATCCTCCAGGCCGTACAGCTCGTTAAGAAAAATCCGGATGGCGTTGTGCAGCGCGTCGCGCAGCGGCAATCCCATGCCCTCCTGCACCGCGCGCTTGGCCATGCTCAGCACCGGCCCCGATTGCGCCGTGATCTGAGTGATGAACGCGTTCACCGTTTCCGCGAGCTTCTCTTCCGGCACCACGCGGTTCACCAGCCCCATCTCCAGCGCTCGCTCCGCCGTGATGGCCCCGCCCATCAGCACCATCTCCAGAGTCTGCTTCGGCCCGATCAAATGCGGCAGCACCGTCGCCGCCAGCGGCGGAAACACTCCAATGGTAATTTCCGGTTGCGCGAATTTGGCTTTCGGCGTCGCGATCATTAAGTCGCCCAGCGCCGCAAGCTCTGACCCGCCGCCCACCGCCGCGCCATTCACCACCACCAGCAGCGGCTTCGCCGTCTCCAGCATCGCCAAAAACGCGGCTTCAAACGCGGAGAGCACCTGAAACACTCTGTTTCGCGTATACTCACCGAGATCAATCCCGCCGCAAAAAACTTTGCACGCTGAATCCATCACCACCAGTTTCACATCGCTCTGGTTGCCGACGTATTCAAACGCCCCCGCCAGCTCCATCAGCATCGGCTCGTGGAGGAGGTTGTGGTCCGGACGGTCCAGCGTGAGCCGCGCAACTTCGCCATCCTGGCGGTAGCGCACAAACCTGAATTCGTCCGGCCGCGGGATCTTCCGCTGCGCTGTTAAGGATTCTTCCTGAAGTTCTTCGGCCATCGCCTAATTCTCACACGGCTTCCAGCGCCAGCGCCACGCCCATTCCGCCGGACACACACAACGTGGCAAGACCCCTGCGCGGACCTGCGCTTTTCCCCCGCCGCAGTTCATGAATCAGCGTCGTGGTGATGCGCGCGCCCGTCGCGCCAATCGGATGTCCCAGCGCGATCGCGCCGCCGTTCGGATTCAACCGCGCGCGGTCGAATCCCAGCTCACGGTCGCACGCCAGCACTTGCGCGGCGAACGCCTCATTCAATTCGATGGCCCGGTAGTCAGCCAGTTTCCATCCCGTTCGCTTCTCCAGCTTGCGCACCGCGGGCACCGGACCAATTCCCATTTCGCGCGGGTCCACTGCCGCCACGCTCGCATCGTGTAGGCGCGCCAGCGGCTTCAAGTTCAGTTCCCGCACGCGCTCGCCGCTCGCCAGGACCAGCGCCGCGGCACCGTCGGTGATCCCGCTGGAATTCCCCGCGGAAATTGTTCCGCTCTTCGAGAACACCGGCGGCAATTTGCCCAACGCTTCGAGAGTCACATCGCCGCGCACGTGCTCATCCGCCTCGACGCTCGTCACGTTGCCCTTTTTGTCCGTGCGCGCAATCGCCGCAATCTCATCGCGGAACAATCCCTCTTTCGCCGCCCGCGCCGCGCGATGCTGACTCTCCAGCGAAAACTTGTCCTGCTCCTCGCGCGAAATATTGTATTTCCCGGCGAGCAGTTCCGCGGTTTCGCCCATCACCATTTTTGCCATGGGGCACAGAAACCCATCGCGGTACATCCCGTCCACCAGCGGCTGGTGGCCCATCCGCAATCCCCACCGCGCTTCCAACAAATACGGCACGCGGCTCATGGATTCCGTCCCGCCCGCGACAACAATTCCCGCTTCGCTCAATCGAATTTGCTGCCACGCCAGCAGGATCGCGCGCAATCCTGACGCGCACGCCATATTCACCGTGAACGCCGGAACGTCGTCGCCCAATCCCGATCGCCACGCAACTTGCCGCGCCACGTTCGGCCCGCCGCCCGCCTGTCGCGCGTTGCCGAGGATGACTTCGTCCACGCGCCACGCGGATTTCCCGCTCTTCGCCTCGGAGCTTGCCGGCTCGCCCGGCTTGCGCTCCGCCGGGGCCGTCCCGAACGCGCGCTCCATCGCCGCGCGCACCACGTGCACGCCGAGATCAGCGGCGGTCATCTCCGCCAGCGCGCCGCCGAATTTTCCGATCGGCGAGCGCACCGCGCTCACAATAAAAACGTCCTTGCTCATGATTTGTTGATGCTAACACACCGCAAAGGCCAGTCCCCAGGCGCGAGCCCGGGGACTGGGTGATTTACAAATGTGTTTCCACCTGCAATCTTCAACTCATGTTTGTTTCGGCGCCTGCCCGCCCACCGGCACTCCGCACCACGCGCAGCTCACCCAGCCCATCTCCAGCTTCTTGTGGCACGCGAGGCAGGTGCGCAGCAACTCCGCGCCGCAATCCGGACAGAACGCAAACGTACTGCGTGCTGAATGCCCGCACTTGGGGCACGGAGTCGGCATCGGGTCCCGCAATAGGAAGTAAATAATAATCCCGATGAAGTTGTTGATGAACGTGGCGATCAGCGTCCACATCACATAGCGCATTCCGCGCCGCTTAGAGTCCACGTACACATAGCCGATCAGCATCACGTAGACAAACAGAATGACCGGCACCAGCGAAAGGAACAGCCGTGGCAGAAGTGGAAAACCCTTCATCTTGTCCGGAAAGAGCGTGAACCAAAACGCGCTTTCCATCCCGATGAGAACAACAATTGCAACCACCCACGCTACGGGACGGATCAACATCAAATTCGCCCAGAATCCTCCCGTTACCGGCGGAGTCGTCGTCATGTACTTCACATCCTTTGGAAACCTCTCGTTCAAGTCGCTCATGCCAAGCCCCTTTCTTGGCGGTGCCGCAGACCCAACACCACCGCCGCACCCATCGCTGCAATCCAGCTCACCAGTGTCCATGCAATTAGAACGTACCAGGTGTGCACGAAGCTCACATCCAGCCAGCTTGCCGCGCCCGAACTCACCATCCGCAGAATCGGCCACGACGCCAGAGTTGTCGTCCACGCCAGCAGAATCAGCCAGGCCATCGCGCGGCGGCTCGCCCGCTGCTCTATGCGACCGAGCGCTAGTGCCATCATCGCGGCGCGAGTCCGCTCCACCATTCGCGCGGGTGCCTGCGGAGTCGGAAGCCGCCGCATCGCGCTGCCCAGTTCCCTCCAGCGATCCAGTTCCGCGGCGCAATCGGCGCATCCCGCCACGTGAGTCATCAGCTCGCGCTCTTCGTTCATTTCCAGCGCCCCGGCGCTCGCCAACCCCATCAGATCCCGCATGCGTTCATGTTCGGACATGTTCATTGTCGTCCTCGGTTCATTGTGGCCCCCGGCCCGGGAGTTCTCCGCCGGGCAAGCGGTGCTCCAGTTTTCCGCGCAGCGCGTCGAGAGCGCGGCGCAGCCGCGTCTTCACTGTGGAAAGCGGCGCGCTGAGCACCTCGGCGATCTCCTCGAGTTTCATCTCTTCCTCGAAGCGCAGCGTCAGCACTTCGCGGTAGATCGGCACGAGTTCTCCGATCGCCTCTGCCAGCCGCGCCGACCGCTCGCCCAACATTAATGTCTGCAGAATGCTTGGCTGCGATCCCGGCAGCAGGTCCATCCGTGTGTCGCCGGATGGCAGCGGCTCGTCCAGACTCTCCGGCCGCACGCGGCGCAGGTGATCAATGGCGGTGTTTCGCGCGATGCGAAAGAGCCAGGGCTCGAATCCGCGGCTGGCGTCGAAGCGGCGGCAATTTTCCGCCACGCGCAGCCAGGTCTGCTGAAAAAGGTCTTCAGCGGTGGCCGGCTCGCGCACCATGCGCAACAGGAAGCGGTACAGCCGGTGCTGATAGCGCTCCAGGAGCGACACCAGAACCTGCGGGTCCCCTCGGCGCAACCGTACGGCTTCGGTATCCAGCGCCACCGGCTCCTCCCACGAAAGTGCTGCGTGCCCGATCATCGCACTCTGTCATACGGATGAGCATCTGAAAAAGACTCAGCTTGCGCCCGCTGTGGCTGGCACCCAGATCCATTCGCTTCGCTCAGGACGCGGATACCCCAGGCACGTCTTTTCGTAAGAGTATGAGCGGTAAGAGTTTACGGGCGCGAAATTGAGTAAGAGTATGAGCCATATGGATTTACAGGTTTCCGCTTGGAAGTGGGGTGTTCCAGGGGAATCAGCGACCATGGATCATGTTAGCTTAACTATATATAACTGTCAATAGATTACTGTTAAATACTCTATTCGAATAGAGGGGCATTCGAACAGCGAGTGAGGGAAAGAAAGGCTTTCGAATTGCAGGATGGATGCCTATTCAAGCCCCACCACTTGGGCTCCCCAATGGATGGGCCAGGCGCCCGGGCATCAAGGACTGCGTCACACGTCCTTTCTAAGAGACACACCCCGCATTAGATTGGAGGAATTCAGAATGGACCGAGTATTCCAAAATTGTTCAATCGAATCTTCATGGCTTCTGCACTTACACCATATCTGCTGGCAAGGAGCGCAACCGTTCGCTTCCCAATTCTTTCGAGAGAATTTAAATCGTCTCTAAGAAAATCTGTGGGCATCAAAAGTTCAGCGGCAAACCTATTAGCTTCGATTTCCTGCCAGTTCACTGCTTTCGAAGAGTCTGCGTTTCTCCATGCAACCCGAAGGTTCTGGTCTACGTGTTCAATCAGATCTTCATGAAGTCTGTAGTGGCCTAATTCGTGAGCTATCGTAAATCGCTGGCGATTGGCGGGATGAGATGAATTCACCGCGATAATGATTCTGTCACTGTCCCTGATGAGCGCCCCAGAAATGTCATCGCTAGCAGCCAATGGGGCCAGCAAAACCCCGAGCCTCTTCGCAATCCGTTTGACGGGCACCGGTGGGCGGCGCACGT